>CAZANL010000446.1:0-4664 GCA_964486115.1 uncultured Planctomycetota bacterium | reverse complement strand
ACTCGCTGGCGTTGCGCAACAACGCCTTGCCATCCAGGGTGAACCTCGAAAACTGCTCTCCGCTGCGCAGGTTCAGTCCAGCCGAGTTCCCACTCGAGAGACCACCGGTCGAGGCGACGATGCGATTGGACATCTGCTCATACGTCAAACCAGCAGCTCCCATTCCGCAAGTCAGACGTCCGAGCAACGGCAGTTGTATCGCCATCGTGTCATCCAGATCGTGGGTGTCGAATGAGAGGCCGACGTAACCGACCCCGTTGCTGAACACCTCGTGCTCATCGATCACCACGCCAGCAAATTCTCTCCGGGCCGTCGGGATAGCGCGCACCCCGTCCGGGATGTCATCGACCGAAAGGGACGGCAGCTTGGCCAACGCTTCGGGGCTGTCCCCGGCCTGCTGCGCCTCTCTCAGCTCCCGAACCTGGTCTTGAACGGCCGTCAACTCCTCTGGCGACATACGGCTCTTGAGCGTCGCCATTCTGTCTGCAAACACCGTTTCTCGCTCAGTGGCCAGCGTCGTCGACGGTGAAACTGACAGCCGAAGACGATGGGGATTGTCCAGAAAGCACTCACGGATCAAGCGGTTGAAGTAGTCCGGATCGGCGGCGAAGCGCTCACGTGTCCGCTCGACCAGCTGGCTGAACTGCAGACCCCACTTCGGGTCCCCATCGGCATACCAAGGGGCCTGGGCCCGCACCAGAATCCAGATCGGGAAGGGCGGACTGATCTCCTTGCCCGAGAACTCGATCTGGTGCATGCTGCCCTCGATCAACTCCGGGCTCAGCCCCTCCTCGGCCACCCGCCCAAGCGTGTCCAACACCAGCTGCTCGATCTTGTCTGCCTGGTCGGCATCAGTCCCTCTCAGGCCCACCGTGGCCCAGGCCTGCCGCGCGTCGCCGCTGTATCCCGCGGGAAAGATATCTTGCCCCAGTCCGGAGTCGATCAACGCTTTGCGCACGGGCGCTGCGGGCGAGCCGACAAGGGCATCGGTCAGGATATCGAGGTCCAGACCGGCCTGCACGTCGGTCGTCTCGTGCAACAGCCAGGCCAGACAAACGAACGACTTACCCGCTGTGGCATCCTCCGCACCGACCGGGTATGTCCGTTCGATCGTTCGAGGTGCATCCCAGTGCTCCTGCAGCGAAAGACGGGAGTCGACCTCCACTCGCTCGAAGGGCGCCAGCACACTCTCGAGAAACGACAGGTTGTCGACGAGCGTCAGGTCTCCGTAGAAAATGAAGCGAGCATTGGTCGGCGAGTAGTACCGACGGTGAAACTCGACGAAAGCCTCGTAGGTCAAATCCGGAATCACCTCCGGGTCGCCCCCCGAGTCGTGACCATACGGAGTCTCAGGCAACAACCCACAGCGTAGTTCGCGGTAGACAACGTCCTCTGGCGCTGAATAGGCGCCCTTCATCTCGTTGTACACCACACCGGTGACGGTCAGGCCACTCAGCTGATCGCCATCCTCGACGAACTCCAGGTGATGTCCCTCCTGCTGAAACGTCTGCCGTGTGATCAACGGATTGAAGACCAGGTCCGCGTAGACCGCGGCCAGATTGTAATAATCCGCCTTGACGGCGGAGCAGGTCGGATAGACGGTCCGGTCGGGCCAGGTCATCGCATTGAGGAATGTGTTCAGCGTGCGCTTCGAGAGTTCCTTGAAGGCATCCCGTACGGGATACTTCTGCGACCCGGCGAGCACACTGTGCTCGAGAATGTGGGCCACTCCCGTAGAGTCTGGCGGCGGCGTACGAAACCCGACGGAGAACATGTTCTCTTCGTCATTGCAGTGCACATGCAGAACACGGGCACCGGTTTTTTGGTGGGTCGCTTCGTACGCCAGAGCCTTGATGTCCGGGATCTCGGTGACGGCCTCGACCTCGAATCCGTGCAACAGGTCGCCGGGGGAATGAACGGGCGCAGGTATGCTGGATCGTGACATGCGGGCATTATCAACACAACGGCCCAGAAGTCACGCAACTAGCGGCGGGGCTTCCGAGCAACTCTGCCGTTCTCACCCCTGCAGGAGATCAGTTGAGCGGCAGACGGTCGCCGTGGCTGGCCCGCTCGTCCTCGAGCGCCTGCAGGCGCTCCACGGTCACGTCTCCAGTCGGATAACTCCCGGTGAAGCACGCGTTGCAGAATCGCAAGAGGTCGCGGTTGCCCGCACGAGCCGCGTCATTCATCGCCTGCCGATCGAGGTACAGTAGAAAATCAACGCCCAGCGATTGCCGAATTTCATCGCCGGTCAGACCACAGGCAAGGAACTCTCGCTTGCTGGCCATGTCTATCCCATACGGGCAGGGCGCGATAAGTGGCGGGCTGGTCACCCCGAAATACACCTCCTCGGCACCCGCATCGCGCGCCATCTGCACGATCCGGCGGGACGTGTTCCCACGGACGATCGAGTCGTCCACCAGCAACACTTTCTTGCCGGCAAACTCGATCGGGATCGGATTGAGCTTGCGGCGGATAGAGTTGTGGCGGCTGGCCTGATTGGGCATGATGAATGTCCGACCGATGTAACGGTTCTTCACCAGGCCTTCGCGGTAGGGTACTCCAAGCCCTATCGCCATCGCCATCGCCGCGTCTCGTGAGGAATCGGGAATCGGTATCACCACGTCGGGCTCCGGAGCGCCGACATCGACCCACTGAGCCGCCAGCGCATTACCGAAACGGTGTCGGGTCTTGTAGACTGACACGTCGTCCAGAAAAGAATCCGGCCGCGCAAAATAGACCCACTCGAAGATACAGGGGTTGTGCGGCTTGTCGGCGATCTGTCTGCGGATCAGGCGCCGCTCGGTGTCGACCACGACCACCTCTCCGGGACCGATGTCGCGGGTCCGTGTGTAGCCGTTGACGTCGAGCACGACACTCTCGGAGACGCATGCAAACCAGTTCCCCTCGTCGGTCGTCTTCTCCCCCATGCAGATCGGCTTGATTCCGTAAGGGTCGCGAAACGCTACGAGCCCCAGATCGGGGATCGTGGCAACGACGGAATATGCCCCTCGGACCTCTTCGAAAACCCGCCCCACAGCATGGAAGACATCATCGACTTCGATCCGACCGGTGGTCCCCTGCCGCTCGGACAGCGCGCGGGCGAAGACGAACAGGATCACCTCCAGATCGCAGCTCGAGTTGAGCCGCGTGCCACTGTTGCGGAAGTGCTTCTCGGTCAGTTCCTTGAAGTTGGTGACGTTGCCATTGTGGGCCATCGCCACGCCGTGCGGAAAGGTGTAGTGAAACGGCTGGGCGTCATCCCCTTGCCCTGCACCGACCGTGGGATACCGAACATGCCCAACACCCAGGTTGCCACGCAATCGAGCCATGTTGCGCTGGTTGAAGACCTGGAGTACCAGACCAAACCCCTTCTTGATGTGGAACGCGTCGGTAAAGGTGATGATCCCGGCCGCGTCCTGGCCCCGATGCTGCACCGCCAGAAGCCCCTCGTAGATCTCGCCCGCGACGTCGACCCCGTCCGGCCCGTAGATACCAATGAATCCGCACATGCTGAGCATAATACCAGAGAAACGCTTGGCTCTATTGGTACATTGCAGACCGTGGAGTTGCTCGTCATCAACCACACCGAAGTCGGCCGTTTACTGCCCATGGGCCGCTGCATCGATCTGATGGGCGACTGTTTTCGCACCCTGGCAGAGGGCCAGGCCGTGTTGCCCTTGAGAAGCATCAACTGGTTGCCCGACCGCACAGGTGCGCTCGGCCTGATGCCCGGCTTTCTGGGCGATCCACCGATCCTCGGCGTGAAGGTGATCAGCGTGTTCCCCGGCAACCAGCACACCGAGTTCGAGTCTCACCAGGGAGCTGTGCTGCTGTTCGACGCCAAGAATGGACAGCTGCTGGCAATCGTCGACGCGGGCCAGATCACCGCTATCCGAACCGCCGCCGCCAGTGGGCTGGCCACTCGCCTACTCGCTCGTGAGCAGGCCAGTGAGCTGGCGCTGATCGGCACCGGGACCCAGGCCGGCACCCATCTGGAAGCGATGATGGCGGTGCGTCCGATCGAACGCGTCCGAGTCTGGAGCCGGACCGAGGCCCACGCCGAGCGTTTCGTCAAGACGTGGTCCGACCGGGCGCCGGTCGATGTCGCCTCGACGATCGAGGGCGCGGTGAGGGGGGCGCACATCGTCTGCACGCTGACCGCCGCCACCGAGCCGATCCTCCAGGGTGAGTGGCTCGCGCCGGGGACTCACGTGAACGCGGTCGGGGCCTGCACACCCAAGACACGTGAGCTCGACCTGGACGCCGTGGAGCGGTCCCGCCTCTATGTAGACTGCCGGGAATCGGCGCTCAACGAGGCGGGTGAGTTGTTGATCCCTCTCAGCCGAGGCGAGCTGAACGAGGACCACATCGTCGGCGAGATCGGCCAGCTGATCACCGGGTCAATATCAGGGCGAACCAGCGACCGGGACGTCACGCTCTACAAGTCTTTGGGCATCGCGCTACAGGACCTGGCCTCGGCCCACGAGATATACACCACGGCCCTGGCCGAGGGCGCCGGTGCCCGCATCGCGGTCAGCGGCTGCCGATGATTCCGATCAGCGAGATCGAGGCGGCGCGAACCCGCATCGCCGAGGACGCACTGCGCACTCCGCTGATCCGGCTGCCGATCGACGACAGGGAGATCTACCTCAAGCTCGGGA
>CAZANL010000445.1:0-4667 GCA_964486115.1 uncultured Planctomycetota bacterium | reverse complement strand
GGTGATGAAGACGCCTTCGCCCGGCTGTTCGAGTCCCACCAGCGGACGGTGCTGAACATCATCTACCGCTACCTGGGCAACCAGTCCGAGGCGGAAGATCTGGCCCAGGAGGTCTTTCTGCGAGTCTACCGCAGCAAGGAACGCTATTCGCCACAGGCTCGCTTCACCACGTGGTTGTTCCGGATCACTGCCAACCTCTGCCTGAACTACCAGCGAGATCAGAAACTGCGCTATCAAGAGTCGCTCTACTATGGCGCCCCGGGCGAGGAAGGCGAACAGCGTGAACTGGCCAACCCGCGAGGCGACAATCCCAAGGAGGCGGTCGAACTCAGCGAGCGGGAGCAGGCGGTACGCTGGGCGATCAACGACCTGCCCGAGACGCAGCGGATGGCAGTCATCCTCAACAGGTACGAGGAACTCTCGTACAAAGAGGTGGCCACCGCGCTCGATCTGACAGAGAAAGCGGTCAAGTCGCTGCTGCATCGCGCGCGACTGACGCTACGAGAGAAGCTGACGCGATACCTCAAGGAGCAGGATTGATGGGGGACACGCAAAAGACGCTGGCGATCGTTCTCGTTCTGGGAATTGTATTGGTCGGTGGTATCTACGGAGCAATCAGGATCGGTGGGAGTAACCTCCTCAGCGACGAAGACGCCTTGCGAGAGGCTGGAGAGATCAGCGATGAACTGAAGTATTCCGAGAAGCAGGAGAAGGAGAGGCGGGAGAAGCTGATCAGTCGGATCAAGGTCGTCTCCAAGAAGCGCAAGGATGGTGTTCTTCCGTCGGACGCGCGCAAGAAACTCTGGAGCAACTACGAGAGTCTCTCGGCGGAGCAGCAGATCGATCTGCTCAAGCTGCTGATGCCTCAGGAATTCCACACCGGCCTGTCCAAGTTCTATGAAAAGAACAAGACCCCCGAGGAGCGCAAGGTCGCAATCGGCAAGATCGTCACCCAGATGCAAGATGGCTTCGGGAAGCTCTCCGACAAGCAATTGTGGGAGCGACGCCAGAAGATCGACACGGCACAGGGGAAAGCCTACATCAAGGTGATGCAGCAGTTCTATGGCAGCAAGATGAACTCCGACCAGCGTTCGGACTTCGAGCCGGTGGCCCGGGAGTGGATGCGCCAGTACGAGGTCGTGATCCAGGCCAATCGTCCCAGGTAGGTGACGAGTCGCTGGGTCATGACGGATGGTGTGACAATCGTTAGACGTGCCGCCTAGGTCTGAGAGAGGGCGTTGGCCCAGCAGAATGGGGCCTGGGGACCGCCCCCGGCCTGGTTTGAAGGAGCTGAGCTATCCGCGCCCAGGCAATCAACCCTGCGCAGGTTTGTTTCCAGGCTGATGACCAGCCTTGGGTCGTTCGGGCCCAGGAGGCACCCGGAGCTGTGCTGTCAGTGTGTTCTCGAAGTTTCGCGGCGCCAGCGGTCGACGAAACCGCGATAGTCTGAGGGGGTGTCGATGCCGGGTGCCGAGTCATCGACCACGGCACACCGGATAGCCCAGCCGTTCTCCAGGGCCCGGAGTTGCTCCAGGGACTCGGCCTGTTCCAGGGGTGTGGGGTCCAGTTGCGGCCAGCGCGCGAGTGCTTCGCGGGTATAGGCGTAGAGTCCGATGTGCTTGTAACGCGCCGGTACGGCACCGCTGTCACGCTGGTACGGGATCGCGGCTCGGGAGAAGTAGAGTGCCTGTCGCTCGCTGGTCAGTGTCACCTTGACCACCGCGGGATTGTCCAACTCGGTGGGGTCGGAGAGGGGGCAGACCAGGGTAGCCATCCGGTGGTGCCCATCGGCGAGCAAGTCGGCGACGAGCGTCAGGTGCGCAGGATCGATCTCCGGTTCGTCGCCCTGGAGGTTGACCAGAATGCCGACCTCCAGGGCGGCTGCCACCTCGGCCACGCGGTCCGTACCCGAGGGGTGATCCTGGCGAGTCATCACCGCACGTCCGCCAAAGGCTGTCACGGCCTGCTGGATTCTCTCGTCGTCGGTCGCGACGATCACTGCATCGAAGCCCTCTGCGCGGAGCGCCTGTTCGTAGACGTGCTGGATCAGCGGCCGGCCGGTTTGGTCGAGCAGCGGCTTTCCGGGAAGTCGGGTCGACGCGTATCGCGCAGGAATGACGATTGCGCGACCAGCCATCAGCCTTACCGCTCTTCCTTGTTCTTCAGCTGACCCTTGAACTTTGGCTTGACCAGTGGGGCCTTGGGCTGCAGTTGCTTGGCGGAGGTGTTCTTGACCTCGTAATGGCGGTAGCGGCGACTCATCCAGAGCATGTGCGTTTTGATGTCGACGTAGCATTTTCGCCGTGAGAAGTCGGCCTGGCCCATCTGTCCGTCCCCGCCGGGTTTCTTGGACAAGCGATAAAGGCTGGCGCCCTGCTGGAGCACTAACGCTTCGCCGCCGCCCCACCTGCCCAGCAGCAGTTCGTCCTCGTCGAACTCGATGGCATGATCGTAAAAACCTGCGCCTTTCATGAAATCGACCAACGCCTGCATGTCGCGATTGAGGATGATCTTCTGATCGCAGTAGCTGTGGTAGTTTCGCAGGTGTTTGTCGAAGCGTTTCGGCGAGTGGTACACGTCGTCTTCGCTTTTCGTGTTGCGCAGGTAGGTCGAGTTCTCGCGGTTGACCAACACCATCCGCCACTTTCCGCTGGGCATGAGGAAGGCGATCGCGGTGTCTTCCAGTTCAATGTTGTCGTCCGCGGCCTCGGGGAGCTTGCCATCGTCCGGAGGACGCACCTCGTGGCCGCAGCCGAGCAAGGTGACAAGAAGAAGCGTCAGTGAAATCCAGCGGGTGTTCATGTCCAGCCTAGTCCTTGCAAAAACTGTTTTGTGACGACGAACTCCTGACGTGTCCTACCGGGTTGGACTCGCAAGATCAGGACGTCCCGAGCGCTCAAATAGCTGGCGAGCGACTTCCAGTCGATGCTGCCCGTGCCCGGCAGTAGCTCCAATGTACCATCCAGGTGGTCGCTCAGGTAGCAGCCAGCCAGCCGGTGACGGCCCGCATCGATCCAGTGTTCAGCCGGACCCATCCCGAGTGCTTGCAGGGCGGCGCAGATGTCCGGGGCATGCCAGTAGCCCAGCCGGCTGTCGGGCAGGTCGGCCAGCAGCATTTCCAGATCTTCGGGGAGGGGGAGTGTGAGAGGATCCAGGACGGGCACCAGTGCAAGCTGCACCTCTCTTTCCTGGCGGAGAACCTGGTGTAGATTACGGCAGATGTTCTCGAGAAACCGGTCTCGCACGGCGGTCCGGCGTTCAGCCAACTCGGCGGCGGCCTCCGGCTTACCCGCGTGTACCTGCGCAACGAGAGTCTTGGCGCCATCGAACGTGACCTGGCCGGGGTCGATCAAGACTTGGCGGCAGCCGAGCTGACGGGCAGCGCTGCAGACCGAGAGGATTCGTTGACGTGCGGATTTCCCGGGCGGGGAGTCGAAGTCGGCCGCCAGCTGCGCCTGGCCGGGGTCGGCTTCACAGCGAACCGCTAACGGGAGCAGATCGAGTTGCGTGTAGAACGATGCGCCTGGTCTGGGTGCCGCTTGGGTCGGGTGCCACAGATGCTCGACTCCGGCATAGCCAATCTCACGGCAGTTTCCGAGGAAGCTCTCTATCGACTGTCCTGCCGGGGCGCACCGGTGAGAGATGCCGATCACGAGATGTTGGAGAGCAGCTTGCCCAGCTGGGCTACCTCTTGGCGAGTGCGGATCTGAAAGGTGAAGCCGGTCTGTGGTTCACCCACCGAATGCTTGGCCTGGATTGGCAGATTGATGTCATTGACCAGCAGTCGCTTGAACTGGCCGATAGTCTGTTTGTCGACGGGCGTGTCCCAGTTGATTCGGATGCCCCCAGCGGAGATGTCCGCCAGCAAGCCGTCAAACTCGCTCCCGTCATCGGTCTGCAGTGTGACCGGGATGGAGAAGGACATGCGCGGCGTGGTGCGGCGCTCGAGCCGCATCGCGAGTGCAACGTCGATCTCGCTCATCAACTCGCTGAGATCGACTGGCTTTTTGAGCACCCCTTGGACCAATCCTCTCTCCCAGATGTCTAGCGCGGACTGCGGCGACGCGGTCAGCATCAGCATCGGCATTACCAAACCCATGTCCCGGACGATCTCTGCGAAACGCGCCCCGTCGACACATGGCATGCGAATGTCGGAGAGGATCAGGTCGAACGACTCACCGGCGAGCAGAAGTCGAACACCCTCCATACCGTTCTCGACGGTGACGACCTCGTGTCCTCCGATCCGAAGCGCTTCTTTCAAGAACAACCGGACCGGCAACTCGTCTTCAGCTACAAGTAGCTTACCCATCCCGACAAACCCTCAAGCTTTGAGAAAAATACAGAGTCGCAATATAGATTTCCGGAGATCTTGTCAAGGGCAGAACTGGCATCCGAATGCATGAAACGCCCTAAGAGTACATGACGCAAGTCGGGCCTGCTCATGAGGATAGTGCCCTCTAGTCGCACTGGGCCACCGCTGAACGGTCAGTGGACCCATGGGGTGAGCCGACGGGAGTATCTTGCTGAAGCTGAGAGAAAAATCTGTCGGCATCAATTCTGCTGCCACGTGTGGGGTGACGGACCGGGCGTCGCAGACGGAGAAAAGATAGGTTGCAAACCAGGCTGTCCGCCCGACAATTCTGTCACACGAGGTGGAGACAACCCGA
>CAZANL010000444.1:0-4678 GCA_964486115.1 uncultured Planctomycetota bacterium | reverse complement strand
ACGCTTTGCGGGTCGTCTGTTGGCTGTCGTCCTGGGCCGTTGCCGGGCCGACGCTCCAGACCCCAAGGGCCACAGCGAGGATCCCATTGATCAAACAGGTGCGCATCCACCTTCTCCTTTGCGAGTGAAGTAACCAGCGTCCGTGATTTCGTCGTGAGGCACGGGCTATGCTATCTGTTACGGAACGTCACCCGATCTGTTGGGGACCATTAGAGCCTGCTCGGGCGCCTCGACAAGCTCCTCGTCCGGGGAGGCCGCCGATCCGGTGAGTAGCCAGATGGCGAAATGGGCTCAAATGGGGGGAGCCCAGGAACAGATCCCCTACATCTTGCGGGGTTTGTCGGCTCCATCGGAATCCTGATGTCCGTGACGGCGATCCCGAGGCTGTCGGCGATCCCGGGGCTGCTTGTCGCCGCGCCCCCGTTCACGCATCTGCCGCTGGAACCGTCTGAGTGCCGCGCGAACGAAGTTCAGCCGCTCCTCGCCGCTCTTCTTGGAAGCCACCTTCCACAGCCTGAGCTTCAGCTTGACTGGCAACTGGACATAGACCCGCCGCTCCTGAGGGTTGAGCTCGCGAAAGATGCTGAGATGAATCTGCTCGTACTTTTCCTGAAACACCTGAGAAAACCGCGCCCGCTTGTCCCGCATGATCCGCATGATCAGTTCACGCTTCTCACCCGCCGTGGTCTGCGGATCACCCAGCTTGCGCCTCTCGTCGGACCGAAGCTCAACGAAGATGTCACGCAGTCGGCGCAGCATCATCCGGCGCTTCTGCGGTATGGCGCCGTGAGGCTGAGGACGTGCATCCGCCTCATGCAAGAACCACCCCACCGCCATCACCTGATGGCGCTTCTTGCGACTCATGCCCTCCAGGCGCGCAAAGCGCTTGCGCAGCAAACGCCGCTGCTGGTCCTCCATCGTCTTGAAGTTCTTGCGGTGTGACGCAATCAGCGACTCCTGCACGCTGGGATCGAGCCTGCTGAAGCGGTGATAGCTCTCCCTGACGCGCTTCTGGTCTCCGGCACTCATTCCCTGCCAGCTGCGATAGTGCTCCCTGACCTCGGCCTTTTGCGCCGTGGTCATCGCCAGCCAACGCTGCCGATTTGCCCTCAGCGCATCATCCTCTTTCTGTCGGGTAGCCGGACTCGGCATCGCGAGGCTGCCCAGCATGACCAGCGCCAACACCCATAAACCCACGGAATTTTTCATCGGTCTACAACGCTTCAAAATCGCTTTCAGAGAGATTGGACAGCACCGGGTAGTTCTCCACCAGCGGCAGGTCGCGCAGCAGGGTGAACCGCTCGCTGGCGAGGATCGGCAAGTCCTGGACGATTGCTTCTTCCTCGACCGTCAGCTGAGCTGTGGGATGAGTCGCCGCGGGGCCCGATTGACCGATCCATTGGCTGCCGAGCCAGAGCGCCACCCCGAGGAGTGCCGCCGCTGCCAGGTACGGCAAGACTCGGCGGTGCCAGCCCAGGTGAATGACCGGAGTTCCCTCCTCCTCCCTGGCCAGACGTCGCATGAAGCTCTCCATGAAGCCAGCGGGAGGCTGGACCGCCTGATAGCTCTCGAGCATGTCCCAGGTACGCGTGAACAAGCGCGCTTCCTCGGCACAGCGGGAGCACAGTGAAAGGTGAGCCTCGACGCGTGCGACACACGCATCGGACAGCTCCTGATCCAGGTAGGCCACCAGGTTTTCTCGTAACTCCGGGCATTCCATCTCGTCTTCTCCTGTCTGTGCGACGAGGCCCAACAACCGGCCCTGTCAACTGCTTCATTGAACACCCGCCCCCCCGAGAAGTCGCGCCGATTTACCCGAACCCACGCCAACCAGGCCCCAAAAACAACACAAGCCACTATGCAAAATAGACTTACGAGATGACTCGGCATTTCTTGCAGACCCGCTAGAATGTCCCTGATGATCCGTTTGTTCGCCTGGTTAGTGCTCGCAAGCGCTGTGCTGACAGCAGCCGAGAGCGCCGGATGGGGGCTTTCCGGGATCACCGCGATCAGCCTGCTGACGTTGCTGTTGACGATCACGAACGCCACGGGGTGGCGACTGGGCAGAGTCGGCCTGACCGTTTCCCCAAATCCCGCCAGACCGGGCCGCCCGATGATGATCACGGTCGAGATCACTCCACGCCGCAGCCTGCAGCTGGGGCGAGTGTTGCTCGGCCTCAAGGCACACCGATCCGGCGCCGGCGGAGTTCAGACGCTGCTCAACCGGACCTACGAACTGACTGAAGGGCTGCAGGTGATCCAGAACACCGCCTGGAAACGGGTAATGCAGGTCGACCTACCAGAAGAGATCCCGCCCTCGGGCGCCGGGACCGACGGCCAGATCGTCTGGCTGGTCACGCTGGATGTGGCCCTACCGGGCTGGCCTGACTACTACGAGGTGCAGCCGTTGGAGGTCTCCGCCGAGGACTCGAGGGCGTCCTCCCTGTCCGAAACGCCAGCCCGGCGCAAGCCCGCAGGCAGCCTGCTGCCCGCCCCTGGCTGCCTCGCACTGATCCACCTGCCGCTGCTGGCAGTGTTTCTGATGCTGGCGGCCAACAGGCCTCCAACCATCTGGCGTCAGATGACGGGTACTCCACTACGCGTTTCCACCACCGAGGACGTTCCAGCCGACACCCCCATTCGGGTCTACGTACGGATGCGACTTCTGGACTACCCCGGCACGAAAGGCGGCGTTCGGGTCCGCGGGTCGGCCAACGACAGTCCGTTCGAGAGGGTACTCCAGCCGGTCTACCCCGAGCGAGGCCAGCCCTATGTCATGGGCCAGCTAACTCTCCTCCGCAGACAGGCCAGCCAGATCCGACTGATGGTGAGCGTCCAGCCGGCGGCCCAGGCGCCCCGCGCAGTGGCCGGTGAGATTGCGCTGGTCCCCACGAGAATGGGATGGTGGCCCCTGGCCTGGTTCATCGCCAGCTTCGTCTGCGGCGCCGCCTTCTGGGTCACCCTCTCGATCTGGATCTGGAAGCCCGGAGCCACAAGCTCGCGCACACCCTTATTGAGAGCCGGCGGCCCTGTGCTGATCGGCTTCCTTATTTACGTGAGCATCATGGGCGGCCTGGCATTCTGGCTTCGACCTTTTCCCTGGCCCTGGATGTGGTGAGCACCCCGGCAGGATGACTCCCCCGGTCAAGCCTGGCCGGCAACCTCGTGGGGCCGGCAACTAGGCCACCGCACCGCCTCGGCAAGTCTGTCAGGCTGACTCGTGATAGTTACAGCGGCGACAGCTGCGCACTTTGCTCACGTGCGTCTCGGGACTTCGCCGCAGATCGCCAAAGGTATGAAACCCCATGAAGCACTGGAACCGGCCCAGGGTCCGTGCCCAGGAGGACGCCACCCAGAGCCTATGGGACACGACACGCCGGGTCGGGTAGAACTTGCTACTGGACCAGTAGATCAGACAACGGCGACACGAATAGTGATACTTGCGGAGGAGGTGACCCAGCAAGATCTTGACCCGACCGCCGCGGATCTTGATCTCGGTAGAGCGGCACTTGGGGCACTTGCCCCGACCGCTGAGCGATTTTTCGCGACGCCTACGCTTCATGGAGGGCACCCTCACTCAGTGTCCTCGTCAAACACCTCGGTCACCTCGCCCTGGGGCCCCACGACAACCAGCATGTCCCCGGGGCGGATGCACTCGGTCGCATCAGGTAGCTCGACCACCTCTCGAAAGCGAGTCTCGGACGCCTTCTCGCTCAGTTCATCCCCCTCCACAGCAACCTGTATCCGATCCCGCTTGATCGCCAGCACCAGGCCGCCGAACTTCCGCTTGAAGTCCAGCTCGAGCAGGCTCTTGCCGATCATGTCCTCGGTCGCGTGGACCGTCGCCATGCCTAGATTCTTGGTGATCTCGATGTAGTCCACCACCTGGCGTCCCATCACAGCTGCGGCCAGCCGCTCGGCGCGGTCGTACTCGGGAAAGACCACCGAGTCTGCCCCCACCTTCTCCAGCGCCCGCTTGTGCGCAATCGACGTGGCCCGTGCAATCACCTCGCGAACCCCCATCTCTTTGAGGATCAACGTGGCCAGAATGCTGGCCTCGGTAGATTCGCCGATGGTGACGATCGCGGCATCGATGTCCTTCATCGGCAAGTCCAGCTCCTTGAAGGCTTCCGGGTCGGTACAGTCGAGCGCGATCGACAGGGTCGCCACCGCCTGCACCAGCTTCAGCTGCTCGACATCCTTGTCGATGGCCACGACCTCGGCACCTTGCAAGAGAAGGCGATCGGTCAGCGGCATGCCGAACTTACCCATCCCCACGACAATGATCTTTTTCTTCATAGTTACCTTCAGGATATCAACCTATCGCCACCCGTTCCTCCACATATTTGACCCTGGAGGGTTTGACTTCAGCTGTCAGAGCAGTGATCACAGTCAGCGGCCCAAGCCGACCAAGCAGCATCAGCACCGTGATCGTCAGCTTCCCGAAGACCGTCAGCTTGGCGGTTAGCCCCGCGGAGAGACCGACCGTCCCGAAGGCGGAGAAGACCTCGAACAGGATCACCTCGAAGCGCCCCTCCTGGGTAGCAAGCATCAGCAGAGATGCCACGAACAGGATGAAAACCGAGAGCACCGTGATCAACAGCGCCCGAGTGATCGAGGTACGTGAAAGCGTGCGACCAAAAACAACCGTTTCCTCCTGGCCGCGAATGATCGAGAT
>CAZANL010000443.1:657-4683 GCA_964486115.1 uncultured Planctomycetota bacterium | reverse complement strand
GCAGGGGGAGGCTGTGCGGATCAAGGACAGGTCGAATGAGGTCATCGGCGGCTCCTTTCCCCTAAAGACGAGGTGTACCGCTGGATGTTCACACGAAAAATGTTCCGATCGGACAACTCAGAGCGCCAGGTTGCAGCGCGACTCTGGATCAGCTGCTGGGCGCCAAGCAAACGACAGGAGTCGGAACCCACCCCAACCGCAGGCCTCGGCCTCCGCCCCAGCCTAGCCCGCGTGCTCGACGACCCAGGGCACGACGCGTTCGACCATCGGGGCCGTCGCCTCGCCACTGAACAGGTGGTCGGCACCCTCCAGCCTGTGCAGCTGCTTGGGCATCCGCGCACGCTCGAAGATCTCGACCGAGTCCTCCGGCAAGACCACCGTGTCGACAGTCCCGTGGACCAGCAGCCATGGGACGGAGATCCGGCTGCCCCGGTCGAGGACACTGCCGATCCCCGCCATGTCGTCCAGAAAAGCCTGCGAGAGCGGACATTCCGGCTTGTCCCACATCAGGTCCCGCCCCGGAGTCAGCTCGCCAAACTTGCGCTGGGCAAACCCCGCGGTGTCGACCATCCCAGCCAGGGAGACCAGCAAACGGATGCGGTCATCTTCACTGGCGCGCAGCACACCGACCGCGCCCCCCATGCTGTGTCCGACATAACCCACCCGATACTCGGCGAGCCGATCCAGCACACACCCCAGATCGTCGACTTCCTTGGTGATCGTCGACTCGGTGAAAGCTCCTTCGGAGGCACCGTTGCCAGAAAAGGACACTCGCAACGCATTGATTCCGACCGCGGCCAGGCCCTCAGCCAGGGCAACCAGAAAAGCCCGATCCTTGTTCGCCGTGACGCCGTGGCCGATAACGACCAAGGCGGATCCCTTGGCGGGATGCAGCACGTAATCCAGGAGCTCTCCCTGGCTGTTGCGCAGCTCACCCAGCATCGCTCAACTCCAGCTCGAATATCGTCACCCGGTGCGTCTCGCTCCCGAACTCGATCGGGAAGCGCAGAGTGGACACCAGGAAGTCGTCATGCAGGCGCTGGTAAAACGGATCGGCCATCGCGCGACAAGGGTCCGACAGCAATACGCGTCCTCCGGGCGCCACCAGCCGAGGCAGCAGGTCGAGCAACGCTCGGTGCAGGTCCTCCTCGTAGAGCAGATCGGCGCCCAGCACCCAGTCGTAACGCTCGGTTTGGCCCGGGTCGCGCCAATCGAGCAACCGGCAGTCGACCGTCAACTCGTTGCTGACCGCGGATGCCGCGGCCAGCTCCAATGCGCGGGGCTCGATGTCGGTCAGGGTGACCTCCAGGCCCGCGGCAGCCGCCGCAAGCCCGACCAGCCCAAGACCGCAGCCCAACTCGATCGCGCGACCTCGCAGCGGCGCCCGCTGTATCAGCTGTGTAGCCAGTCCATGGGACGCCGGCCAGAGATGGGCCCAGTATGGCATCTGGGGATCCGGGCCATCTTCCATCGCCTCGATCAGCTGATCCATACTCGTGGCCGAGCGATGCAACTCGAAGTGGCGATCGACGACGGTGACCGCCGCCATCGCTATTTCTTCTTGCCGAACCCGACGACCACGTAGGTGCCGCTACGGGGATCGACACGCAGCTTGATCAACCCCTCCGACTGAGCATCCTCGAGCAGCTCGCTGAAGGAGTGGTAGCCGTGGTACGACTCGTTGAACGAGGGGCGCTTACGCTTCATCGTGTCCTTGGCCATCGACGAATAGATCACCTCCTTGTTCTCACGAACGAGGGCGGTGATCGAGTCGATCAGCAGATTGAATGCCTCTCGCTTGACCTTGGGCAGCTTCTCCGCCAGCTTCGGCGGCTTGACCTTGGGCCGGACCAGATCTTCGTAGAAGATGAACTCGTCGCAGTTCTGCGCCAACAGGTCGGAGGTCGACTCCTTCATCCCCAGCCCGATCACGTGCTTGTTGTTCTCCTTCAGCTTGGAGACCAGCGGGGAGAAGTCGCTATCACCAGAGACGATGACGAAGGTGTTGACGTGGTCCTTGGAGTAGCACAGGTCCATCGCATCGACGACCATCTTGATATCGGCAGAGTTCTTGCCGGTGCGGCCGCGACGCGGAATCTCGATCAACTCGATCGCCTCCTCGTGGAAGGCGTCCTTGTAGGCGGTGTAGCGACGCCAGTCGGCGTAGGCTTTCTTGACGATCAGCTTCCCCTTCTCGACCAGGCGCTCGAGGATCTTGTCCACGTCGAAGGTCTTCTTCTTGTCGCGCAGACCCAAGGCCAAGTTCTCCAAGTCGATGAAGACGGCGATTGTTGCTTCTTGGTGATTCTCCGGTTTGGTGGGCATTAAATAATCTTCGTGAAGGAAAGGGCTAGCGTCTGTTCAACTGGTGAAGACGATCCTGGCTATTGGCATACTCGAAATGATCTACCAGTCGCGCTGTCTTGCACGTTTCGAATAGCCTCTGGGCTTTCTTGGGCATTTTATTGGCCAGATGCTGTTCCGCCAGATAATACGCCACTTCCATCTGGTAAACTGGGTATTTCTCTGACTTCTTGCGCAGTTCCTCCGTGCTCAGGTCGCCCAGCAGGTAGTTCAATATGGGCGCCGGCCAGCTCTCGTCCTCCTTGGCCGCCGTCAGATAGCGATCTCGCGCCACCGGACCCACCCCGCCAGACATCAAACCCTGTAGCACCAAGTAGATACGAGCATAGTGGGGGCCCTTGTCGCTCTTCAGTGCTCGCGTCAGATAACGCCGAGCCACCTCGTTGTCACCCTGTATATGAGCCAGGATGCCGACCTGCAAGTCGATCTGGGCCCCCATCGAACTGGTCTTTATCGCCAGCGACAGCGCCTGCTTCAGCAGGCCCCGCCGACGCAAGATCGCCATCTGCTTTCGCTGGGCGTTGAGCAACTGGGGAAGCAAGTCCTGCTTCCGAGCAGCCTCCTCGATCGACCGCGCCCGACGCTCAGCCAGATCCAGCTTGTCATTCTCGATCAGGCAAGAAACGCTGCCCAGCTGGTAGCTCAGCTTGCGCCCCAAGTTCCGCCTATGGCGATGTGCCAGCAGAACGTAGAGTAGCAGCGCCTTTTCGGGCCGGCCCTCATAGCGCAGCAGCACAGCGTCAGTCCACACGATGAGATCGTCACGCCGTCCGTACTTTGCGGACAGCTCCACGGCCGCGTCCATCTTCTTGCGCGCATCCTCCACCTCGCCAAGCATCAGCAGGGCGTAAACCAGGTGGGACGACTGCCTCGCAGCCACGAGGAACTCTCGCCGGTCGAGGTAATCACCCACCACGGCCGGCAAGACCTCCACCGCCTCGCCCCATCGCCCGGACTGGACCAGCAACAACCCCAGCCGACCTCTGACGATCACGGCAAGCTCGTTCTTCAGCTCGATCAGTCGAGCCAGAGTGCGGCGCAGCAACCGCAGGCACTCCTGCTGCCGGTCGAGCTCCCAGTAACAGAGAGCCATGTAATAGCGGCAGCGAAGCTCCTCTCCCTCATTGCCTTCCTTGCGAAAACCGTCGGCCGCCAGTTCGAACTTCGCCAGCGCCTTGTCGTGACGAGCCTCCTCATAGAGTCGGAGCCCCCGATGGCACTCGGAGAGAGGTTTCATCTTGGTTGAAAAGTTTCTGAGCAGCCGGTTCAGTAACCTCTTGGTGAACTGGTCCGGCACCCGCCTCAACGCCTCCTCCGAGTGGCGTGCGGATTTCTGCCGCTGCTCGGCCCCTCCGTAGAGCAGCGCGAGGCCGGCGTGGGCCTGCGGCATCGAGGGGTCCATCTTGAGGGCCAGCGTAAACTGTTTGAGAGCCACGCCTTGCCGGTTGTTCATCAGCGCCAACCGCCCCAGCGCACAGTGTCCCGGGGCCGTGCCCGGCGCCGCCCGTGAGATCTCCTGGTAATCAGCGCGAAGCATCTTCAGCAGAGTATTGCGACGCAACTTGTCCTCCACCGTCTCCATCATCGCCTCGAGGATCTCGACGCGAACCCACATCGCGGGAATAAAGCCCGGCTTGAGCTCCAGGCAGCGGTCGATCTGTT
>CAZANL010000443.1:0-647 GCA_964486115.1 uncultured Planctomycetota bacterium | reverse complement strand
TCGCGGGCCTTCGCCAGTTGCCCGCGCACGACCTGCGCCTTGGCCAACACGAAGTAGGCCCGGTAGTAATCCGGCGCGATGCGCACGGCCTCACCCATCTCATCGAGCGCTTTCTGCGACGTCGGGTCGTGTTCGATCAGAAACTTGCCGGTTGCCAGGTGAGACTCGGCACGCTCGCGCGCCAGACGCTTCTTGCGTTCCCCTTTCCGAGCAGCCTCCGCTTTCTGCTGCTGCCGAACCGCCTCGTCCTTCTTGCGCAGCGACTCCTCCACCCGTGCCTTTTCGCTACGGGCCAGGTTCAGGAAGTGCTGGGTCTTCTCCTTCTCTTGATACTGGAGCGCAGCGAACACCACGACCGCGCCGAAAAGCAGCAGCAGCGAGACGATCGCGGTGACGAAAATCCCCCGATGGCGATCGAACAGCTTGCCCAGCCTGAACAGGAGGCCTGCCTCATGAGCTGAAACCGGACGGTGCTCGAGGAACGCCTCCAGATCCTCCCGCAGCTGGCCAATGCGCTGATAGCGATCGGTCATTCGCGGAGACATCGCCTTGACCACGATCGCCTCCAGATCGGGCGGCACCGCGGGGTCCAGCTGGCTCGGAGGCGCAGGCGTGTCCTCGACCACCGAGAGCAGCATCTCTCGCAC
>CAZANL010000442.1:3387-4692 GCA_964486115.1 uncultured Planctomycetota bacterium | reverse complement strand
TGATTTCACGATGAACTCGACCAGCGCCGTACCGTCGAGATCTGCGCGAGCATTGATGATCTGAAATGTATGTGCGGAGCCGCCGTGCCACTTCTGCCGTCTGTTGGCTCGCCACTTCAATCCCTCGGCTTTGTTCTCGACGCTCTGTCCATCCGGTGAACTCCTGGATAGGAACGTGGCGGCCTTCTGCCAGTCCCGGGACACCAGGGCCGAGAAGTACGCCTCGGCGCGGGCTCGCAGGGAGGATTCCCGTGCCTCCTGTCGTATCTTCTCGATACGCTCGGCGGGCGCCTGCTCGCCATACTTCTGTTCTATCGCGCCGAGAGCCGACAATATCTCTTTGAGCTCGGTCGGTGAGTTGAGCACCAACTGGCTGACCCGCTGGATCGCCTCGTCGATCTCGGCTTTGACCGGCACCGTGGGCTAGTCGGAAGGTCTGTCGATTTTCGGCGCCCTGGGCTCGCCGTCCGGCATCGTTGTCTTGTTCTCCCCGCTCGTTGTCGGAGCTTTCCGGGGGCTGCGGTTGAACTGGAAGGCGAGCGACAACCCGACCACCAGCGCCGCCGCCACGCAGGCATAGAATAGCCAGGGAACGACGGGCTTGGGAGGCGGCGCAGTCCCGCGGACCGAACGCAGCACCACGTCAATCGCCTCGGCCGCCTCGCGGGCAGTTGAAAAGCGGTCGGAGGGCTGATGTCCCATCAGTCGGGTGACCACGTCGGCCACGCTCTGCGGCAACTCCGGATCGATCTGGCGGAGAGGTTCCGGGTGAGTGTCCTGGTCCACGTGCATTTGTAGCACGCCGATCGGTGTGTTCGCGGTGTAAGGGACCCGGCCAGCCAGCATGTGGTACAGTGATGCGCCAACGCTGTACAGGTCGGTGCGTACGTCGAGCGGGAGCCCCATGCATTGCTCGGGGCTCATGTAATGCGGGGTGCCCATGATGTGGCCGGGCTGGGTCATATGACTGTCCCCGTCGAGGTGGCGGGAGAGCCCGAAATCCGCGACCTTGACCTTTTCGTGGGTGATCAGGATGTTAGCCGGCTTGATGTCGCGGTGCACGATGCCCATCGCGTGGGCTGCGGCCAATGCGCTACAGACCCGCTTGGTGATTGCCAACGCATCCGTCACCCGCATGCGGCCACGCTGCTCGAGCACCTCGGCCAGGTCTTTGCCCTCGACGTACTCCATCACCAGATACTCGCGTTGATGGGTCTGCCCGTAATCGTAGACGCGTACGGCATTGGGGTGTTCGAGCTGGGCCAGGAGCTGGGCTTCACGGCGGAAACGCGCCAACCAATCTTG
>CAZANL010000442.1:2032-3377 GCA_964486115.1 uncultured Planctomycetota bacterium | reverse complement strand
TGCTTACGCAGCGGCTGGAAAGGACCTTTATCGCGACCTTGCGTTCGAGAGTGCTGTGCCGGGCAAGGTACACTTCGCCCATGCCGCCCTTGCCGATCAACTTCTCGATCTGGTAGGAACCGACAACCTTGCCCGTGAGCGCCCCTCGAAGCTGAGCTGTGTCGACCTGGATCCGGCTCTTCGGCGGCAAAGGGGGTGTCCCTTGTTGTTTCCTGTCGCCCTGATCACCCACCAGCGGTCCTTTCGCTGCAACTCTGACGGCTTCTCCACCCGGATCTTGGTCGCCGCGGGCCGACGCGAACGCGTATCGTACCATGGGGGAATCTGGCGGAGTTGACACATAATAGAGTAAATGTTAACGTCCGTGGGAGTTCGGGTTGCCCGGACAAAAACAAATCATGGGTCCGCAAGAAGATAACCTGTTCGGTCGTATTGTCCTGAAACAGGGGTATATCACCCAGGCACAGCTCGACGAGTGCTTGACCATTCAGCGTGATGCGAGCCGCTCACGCCTGCTGGGGACGATTCTGATTGCCAAGGGCTACCTGACCCGGGAACAGCTGCGCAAGGTGATGATCATCCAGAAACAGACGATGGCATTGCCGGCGAAGGACGAGGTGGAGCGGCAGGCGGACGTCAGCTTCGGCTACATTGCGGTCCTGCAGGGTCTGGTGAGCAGCGAACAGGTCTATGATTGTGTGCGTGAGCAAGTGCGCATGGCCCGCAAAGGACTGTACTTTCGGTTGGGGGAGGTGTTTGTCAACACCGGCATTCTGACGCCGGATCAGGTCGAGCGCATTCTCAACCATCAGTACGATTGTTTGCTGAACTGCCCGGGTTGTGGGATCCGTTACAACGTGCTACGCTACCCGCCTGGCAAGAAAGTACGCTGTCGTAAATGTAAGACTCTCATAGAGATCCCCGAGCGCGCCCTGGCCGAATAGGCCCTCTCGGGTCTGGCCTGCCAGGCCCCCCGCGTCCAATGAAGGCTGTCAACAACCGCTATCGACTGGTCAAACGCCTTGAGCGTGGTGTCGTCAGCAACCTCTACCTGGCGCGTGATCTATCCAAGCAGCGTCGAGTTGTTTTGAAGACGATCAAGATGGCCGGATTCCGCGAGGAGATCACCGGCTATTTCCGCCACAGCTTTCTGCAAGCCTCCAGGATGGCGCATCCGAACTTGGCCAAGATCTACGATTTTGGCGAGATGAGCCGGCCGAAGAAAGGACGGACCTCGCGCTTCTCGCTCGACCTGATCGAGGAGTCGTTGGCGCAGAGTGTGGCTCTGCCAACCGAGGACGAGGATCCGTCGGTCAACCCCGAAGAGGAGGAGATCTGCTTCTTT
>CAZANL010000442.1:0-2022 GCA_964486115.1 uncultured Planctomycetota bacterium | reverse complement strand
CGAGTATTTGCGCGGCCGAAATCTACTAGAAGCCACGCGAGACGGGTTTGACTGGGAACTGATCTACGACTGCATGGCACAGATCTGCCAAGGCCTGGATTACATCCACGCCCGCGGCATGATTCACTACGCGATCAAGCCATCCAACATCATCCTGACCGACTCCAGCCAGGGGGTGGTGGTCAAGCTGACCGATCTGGGCATTGCACCGCCCAATCCGATCACCCGCGAGGCCTACCTGAAGGCAGCGACAGAGTTCCTTGCACCAGAAATGTTTCTCGGCGCGGCGATCGACCGGCGAGTCGATCTCTATGCTCTCGGTGTCAGTCTGTATCAGGTGATCGCACGTCGACTGCCGTTCGAGGCGGTGGATCCGTCGAGTCTTGCGGCGGCTCACCTGAACGACGCGCCACCGCCCTTCGCAGAGAGTTTGGGTGTACCAGCCGCCTTGCAGGATCTGGTCTTTCGGTTGCTGGCCAAGGATCCAGCCGATCGTTTTCCGCGAGCGAGCGCATTGCTGGAGGAGATCTCCAAGCTGTCAGGCGTCAGCTATGCGATCCAGCAGGATCAGAGCGGGGGTGGGGAGCGTTTGCTGGCCGGGCGGTTTGTCGGGCGTAAGCGCGAGTGTCAGCTGATGGCCCAGCTTCCGATGAGGCGTCCCGGCTGCATTCTCGTCGAGGGGTCCGCTGGCTCGGGAAAGACCCATCTGATTCGCGAGAGTAGCGGACGGCTGCGCGAACGCGGAAGGACCGACTTCTGGGGTTTCTTCTACAACTCGCCTGCGCTGTTCTATCGGCCCTTTGCCGAGATCCTCTGGCAAATGGGACAGAAGCTGGATTGGAAGGGGCGCCTGCTCGAACGATTCAGGTCGGATCTGGCGATCTTCGTCCCTCACATGCTGCGTGAGGAGGAGCAGAGCGTTCGAGCCTCGGTCAGTGCGTTATCTGAGCGGATCCGCTTGTTCGAGAATGTCAGCCGGTTCATGCTCGAGTTCAGTCATGACTGTCCGTCTGTCGTGCACATCGAAAATGTGCATCTGGCCGATGGTTGGGGGCTGCAGTTTCTCGAGCATCTGGTGCGGGCGATTGGGGAGGCTCGTGGTGACGACGCGCCGGATCTGACGCTTGTCTTGACGGGGCGCAGCGGAGTGCGCAGCCGCGTCCTCGATGTTCTGCGGGGATTGGCGCTGGAGAACTTGATCGAGCGGATCAGCCTTGACCCACTGAACGCCGATGACGTGGCCCAGTTGGTAGCCAGCCTGCTGGGCATGGAGTCGGCGCCATCCAAGTTCGGGCGGCGAGTCTGGGAGGTGGGCCGAGGCAATCCGCTCTATGTGAAAGAGGTCGTGCGGTTGCTGGTGGAGGAGGGGCGGCTGTTCTTCGAGGATGTCTGGAAGATCGACTCCGCTGATCCGGAGCGAATCGAGCTGGTGGGAGAGCTCAAGGAGATCTTCCGTCGCCGCCTGACCAAGCTGGATGAGCGGGCACGCGTGGCGCTGATTTTTCTCGCGCTGCTCGAGCGGCCGGTCAACCTGACCGGGGCCATCTCGTTGTTCCGCTGGGAGGCGCACGAGGTTGTTCAGGCGCTGCACGAGTTGCGGGGCCGCAAGATACTGTTCGAGGACAACGTTCAGGGAGATCTGATCTACCACCTCCGCCACGAACTGGTGCGGGACGTCGTGCTCGACATGCTGTCCAGCGAGGAGCTGGACCACTATCGCGAATCGATATTCTCGCGGATACCCAGTCTGGACGAGATGGCTGATTACCCCGAGGAGGTTGCTTTTTTTGCGCAGCGCAGTGACTGTGTTGAGGTTTGTGATGCCTCAGCGCGTCGCGCCCGACGGCTCGGGCACGCCGCTCGAGCGGCGACGGAGTATGCCCGTGCGGACGAGGGGCTGGGGCAGGACGTGGGGCGCTGCTTGGCCAGCCGCGGCTCCTGGGCGCAGGCGCTGATCGACGACGGTGAGCCGAAAGAGGCGCTGCGTGTTCTGCAGGGCGTCGAGGGGCTGGTGCAGAGTCA
>CAZANL010000441.1:0-4699 GCA_964486115.1 uncultured Planctomycetota bacterium | reverse complement strand
AGCCGAGGCAGCGCTACGAGACCGTCGCGCAGATCAAGCAGGAGATCGAGGCCTACCTCGAGGGGCGGCTGCTCCAGGCGGCGCAGTACAACGCCTGGCAGGTCGCACAGAAGTGGGCCGTGCGGCACAAGACGGCGATCGGCGCGGCGGCGGCGGTGGCGCTGCTCAGCGCGGTGCTCGTCACACTCGCCTTTCTGCGGGTGCTGGCCGAGAGAGACGAGACCAGAAAGGCGCTGGCTGAGCTGAAGATGGAGCAGAAAATCTCCGCTGAGGCGACCCGGGTGGCCAGCGTCGAGAAGAGCAAGGCGCAGGCCGCCGTGTGGGTCCGCAGGGCGATGGAGCTCTACCGCAGACAGGGGGATCGCGACTAGATTCACCAGCTGCTGTCCCAGGGGGAGCGGGTGCATCCCAACCATGTCGGCCTGCTGCGCCTGCGGGGGAGGATGGCCCTGGACCAGAGAGCGTGGCCCCAGGCCAAGGAGCTGCTGGAGCGGGCGCTCAAGCAGCTCCCGCAAGACTACGTGACCCACTTCCTGCTCTACCGCTGGTACGCCGAGCAGGGTCGCGGTAACACGGTAAGCGCACAGAAACACGTCCATGCCGCCGCCAGCAACGGCACCAGCAAGTGACCTCCGACCAGCTGCAGCCGCCCATAGAGCGGGCCCCGGAGCGAGACATCCCCTGGGAGCTGGACGCCGCCGTCAAACGCGCCATGGCGTTCCGACCGGAAAAACGGTACGAAATGGTCAACGAGATGCGGTCCGACATCGCCGCCTATCTCGCAGGTAATCTGCTGCAGGCAGCTGATTACACCCGCTGGCAGACGCTGCGTAAATGGAGCGAGCGCAACAAGGCGACGGTGATCGCGGCGGTCGCCATCGGCCTGGCGGTGATCGCGACATTCACCGGGATCCGCTGGCAGCTCTACAAGCTGCAGGAAGAACGGCGGCGCACCGTGTCGATGGAGAAGAAAGTCAGCAAGGCCGACCAAGCGTTGAAGCTGAAGTCGGAGGACTTCGACCGACTGGCCGACGTGCAGGCGATGCACGAGCTGCTGACTGAAGCCGAAGCGCTCTGGCCCCGGCGCCCCCGACTGATCGGCCGCTATCAAGCTTGGCTCAAGCGAGCCTATAACCTGGCGAGCAAGGAGGACACACACCGGAAAACGATGGCCCGCCTGAAAAAACTACCCCAGGCCAGCAAGGCCCAGAAGGCACTACTCAGCGCCCTGACCCGGCTGGTCAGCGACATCCAGACACTCAAGAGCAGTTCGGTGCACGGAACCACGATCGCAGGCCTCACCGCCCGGCTGGCGCTTGCTCGCCAGCTGTCGTCCCGACAAGAATCCGACAGCGACATCTGGGCCCGCACAAACAAGGATCTGCGACAGCTACCGGCCTACAGAAAATTCAAGAAGATGAAGCTCGCACCGATCCCCGGACTTGTTCCGATCGGGCCGGACAGGCAATCCGGCCTGCTCGAGTTCGCCCATCTGGGGACCGGGACACCGCCCAAGTTCGACGCCCGAGGGCGTCTGGTGGGCACGGGCAATGCGGGTTTGATCCTGGTGCTGCTCCCCCCCGGCAGCTTCCTGATGGGCGCCCACCCGACAACAGGCTCCAACCGGGACCCGCAGGCCCTCTCCCGAGAGCAACCCGTTCGACAGGTCAGCCTGACGACCTTCCTGATCAGCAAGTACGAGATGACCCAGGCCCAGTGGAAAGATGCCACCGGCAAGAACCCCAGTCTCTATGTCGCCCATCAGCAATACAGCCGCGAGATGATCGGTCCACGTAATCCGGTGACCGACGTCGACTGGAACGACGCGACTCGCGTGCTGGGCCAGCTCGGGCTCGAGCTACCGACCGAGGCTCAGTGGGAATATGCAGCGCGTGCGGGCATGCACACCGTCTGGCCCCAGGGCAATCACCCGAGTGACCTGCAGGGCCGGGCCAACCTGGCCGACCGTGCGGCCCAGCAAGCCTCGCCCGGCATGGCATGTAACTCAGCGCTCGACGACGGACGCCACCTGCATGCCCCGGTGGGCTCCTATCCTCCCAATCGGTGGGGACTGTTCGATATGACCGGCAACATCAGGGAGTGGTGCCGAGACCAGATGACCTCTTATCGCGTGCAACCGCGCTGGGGTGATGGCCTACGAAAAGACTCCTCCTCTCGCTCTAGGATGCTCCGCGGCGGCAGCTGGGCCTGCCTGCCGGCCTACGCACGCAGCGCCGGTCGATACTGGACGAAACCCGACTTCCGAAACCGCGACGTCGGGCTCCGCCCGGTACTCAACATTCGTAACTTGGCCCCCCAGCACAAGTAATCACACCGTGCACGCTCACTCGGAAGTATCTGCCGGGTCACCTCGGCCGGGACTCCAGATAACAGTCAGCCGGCCTACCCGACTCAGTCAACACGAGCAAGCGGCCCCCTGTTCAGCACAACCGGTCCATCCGCATCAACAATGCAGCTCCAAACCGAGGTGTGGGATGCCCCCCCCCCCCCGCCGGGCGGGGGTTAATGGCCTGGCGGCCTGCCCTCCGGCCGGCCGCCAGGCGGGCCCCTCTTACGCCAACCCGGCCAATCCGCATCAACAAGGCAGCCCCAAACCGTGGTGTGGGTGGCCCCCCCCCCCCCCCGACAGAAAAGGTATACTGGCCAGTCAGCATGCACTCCGACCTACCGACAAGCGAGACTCTGGGAGACCTGATCACGCGCGTGGGTCTGAAGATCGATGCCGACACCGCCCAGCCGGAGAGCGACACCATCGGCAGATACCCGGTCACCGGCCACCTCGGCGCCGGAGGCATGGGCGAGATCCTCCAGATCCGAGACCACGATCTCGGACGCGAAATCGCCGCCAAGGTGATGAAAGGAGCCGCCAACCCCAAATCCCTGGCCAAGTTCATCCGAGAGGCGCGGATCACTGGCCAGCTAGCGCACCCGAACATCGTCCCGGTCTACGAGCTGGCGATGACGACCGATCAGCGGGTCTACTTCACAATGAAACGGGTCGATGGGCGGACCCTTTCCGAGGTGCTCCGAGACGCGGAGAGCAGACACGCGGCAACGCTCTCGTCGGCCATCTTACCCGCCATCGACTCGCAGCTTCCCCGTCTAGCGCCACTTCTGCAGATCTTGTTGAAGGTCTGCGACGCGATCGCCTTTGCACACAGCAAGGGCGTGATTCACCGTGACCTGAAGCCGGCCAACATCATGGTCGGGCAGTTCGGCGAGGTCCAGGTAATGGACTGGGGACTGGCCAAGGTCCTGGGAGAAACAGATCCCTCGGTCGACGGTCTGGAGCTCGAGGTGGACACCGGGCGCTTCGCCGAATTGGCGCGCAAATCCGGGTTGCAGCCTCCCAAGACCCTGGACGGCAGTGTCTGCGGTACTCCCCGATACATGTCGCCAGAACAGGCCAAGGGCGAAATCCACAAGCTGGACCAGCGCAGCGACATCTACGCACTAGGGGCGCTGCTGTACCAGACACTCTCCGGCACCCCACCGTACGAAGGGAAAAACCCGTGGAGCATCCTGTACCAGGTGATACATGGACCGCCGCCTCTCCCATCCGAGATCGCGCCCGAACGGAAGATCCCCTGGGAACTCGAGGCTGTGGTGAGCAAGGCGATGTCCCCCTCGCGAACCGCTCGGTACGAAACCGTCAAGGCGTTCAAGCGTGACATCGAGGCCTGGCTCGCGGGACGAGTGCTGCAGGCGGCCGAATACAACATCTGGCAGGTGGCCAAGAAGTGGGCCGGGAGAAACAAATCCGCGGTGGTGGCCGCGATTGGCATCGGTCTGGCGGTGATCGTGGCATTCATCGGTATCAGCTTGCAACTGCACAAGGCTCGGGAGGCCGAACAGGAAGCAACGCAAAAGGGCAAGGAAACACAGAGGGCTCGTGATCGCGAGCAACAGGAGCGCATCCGGGCACAAGCCAATGAAAGGCGGGCGCAGCAGGCCCGGCTAGCGCTGAAATCGAAAACGGATGACTTCGACAGACTGGCAGACGTGCAGCAGTTAGGCGAGCTACAGGAGGAAGCAGAATCGCTCTGGCCACGGCATCCGAGGCAAATCGAGTCATACGAAGCCTGGCTGGTCAAGGCAAACAAGCTGGCGGCCAACCTGTCCGCTCACCAGAAGACGGTAGCGCGGTTGAACGCACTGCCGAAGCCAACAAGAGCACAGAAGATGCTGCTGGGGGCATTGAGTAAGCTGGTCGAGCAGATCAAGACTCTGAAGGATGCGCGATCGGGCGCCAACACGATCGCCGACATCAGCGCTCGTCTGAATCTGGCCTACGAACTGAAGGCTCGGTCGATTTCGGATCACGCTGCATGGGCTCAAGCCAATTCGGCGATCCCCGACCTCCGGGTTTACAACCAGAGTCCGCCCTACGTGAACCTCGTTTTCAAGCCAATCATCGGCCTGGTGCCGATCGGCCAAGATCCGCAATCAGGCTTATGGGAGTTTGCCCACCTCGGAACGGGCGACGTGCCGCAGCGAGACAAGAACGGCAAGCTGCTGATCACCGACAAGACGGGCCTGGTGCTCGTGCTGATTCCTCCGGGCAGCTTCATGATGGGCGCCCACCCGAAAAATGGACCGAACATCGATCCGTCAGCCACCCACCAAGAAACGCCAGTCAACAAGATCAGCGTCGGACCGTTCTTGCTCAGCAAATACG
>CAZANL010000440.1:0-4727 GCA_964486115.1 uncultured Planctomycetota bacterium | reverse complement strand
AATGGTGGGCGACCCTTGAACGACCCCTATTACGGCATCTTGAACGCCTTCGATGGAGGCGACAACTGGCACCAGGGGATCAACTACAGCTATTACCTGGGAAACGGTTCGTCGGCTAACATCGTCGTCCAGTTCGACAAACCCGTGACCGTGACATCGATCCACATCGACGGAACCTGCTCCTTCACCACGCAGCTGACCTTCGCCAAGGGGGGCATTGCGCAGCACGATCGAGCACGCGGGTCTGTTCGGTTCGCCGAGCCGTCGCACGGGGTCACTCAGATGCGACTTTCCCTGCTGGGGGGATCCACACCTCTCCGAGTCGAGGAGGTCCAGATCCTCGGCCATCCCAACCCCGCCGTCGCGTACCGCGCCCAGCGGCCTCGCATCCGGATGACCGCGCAGACTGCTGCGCGGGCTGCAGATCAGCTGTTCCGTAGCTGGGCGATGAACCTCCTCGGTCTGTCGTCCCAGACCTCAAAAAAGGTCGTCGACAGTGCAAAACAGCTCGTGATCTCCTACATCCAGCCCAACGGCACGGCCGTCTATCGTGTCACCATCGACAAGGCCAGCGGCAAACTCACCGGTGTTCCCCTGGTCAAGCTCGTTTCCCTGACCAAACACAGGTAGTCCGGTATCGATCTGCCAATCTTCACATCCCAGCTCGAACCGAGTCCACAATCCTGCGGCAGCGGCTCGGTGCAGGCCCGTTGATCTCCCCTCAGCTGCTGAACTCACGCGATCTTCACTCGCTGGATCCGTCCTCGCATACCCTCCCGCCATAGCCAGCCGGTCCCTTGAGGTCTGAAAATTTTCAGAAGAATACCCGGGGTATGTTCCCCGGACCCGGAAATACTCCGATAAGAGCATCTCCAACCCGCCTGGAACCGCTTCTCGCCGTCACCTCTAGCAGGACAGTGCACGGGATCGCGGCCTCCACGCGGGCTATTCAGCGCCTCTCCGGCATCTTCCGGGGACCACCCCATTATTGGTGATTTGACATGACAGTAGAATTCAGGTGTCGTCACGGTCACGTTGTTGAGGTGCCAGAAGGCCAGCTCGATCAGCCTCTAGCCTGCACCGTGTGTGGTGTGTCCATGCGCCCGGACGCAGAATCCGAAACACAACCAAATCCGGTCCTAGGCAACCTCAGGCCACCCAGGCAGCTCGCGTCAGACCCGAGTCCGGACCGGCGGACCAGCCCGTCCGGCGCTGTCAGCGCGGTCGCGCTGCTGAACCTGCTCATCGGCTTGGCCTACCTGTTCTGCTTCAGCGTGCAATTATTGACCCTGATTCCACTGGTCGGGTCCAGCAGCCAGTTACCCACGCAGACCATCCTGATTATCATCTTGCTGGCTGGTTGCTGCATCCTCGCTGCTGCTGCAGGGGCCTATATACTGCTGGCCGCGTTCAACGCGTTCAAGATGGACACCCAGAAGGTCCGGGTCAATTCGTTTCGCTCCCTGGGGCTGAGTTCCGTCGTCTTTGTCCTGTTCAGCGGATTCATCTTCCAGATAGCCCTCGGTAGCGGGGTTCGTGGCGCAGGAGCCTGGGCGATCGATTGGAGGCTGATCGATTGGAACCTGTGGTGGATCAGCATCGGGCTGATTGCCTTCCTGGCCTGGCCTTTGGCTCAGTTCTGCATCAACGGACTCCTGCTGTTCACGCCCCAGGCCACGCCAAGCCAGTCGAGAAGCAGACATCGCGTATGAAAGTCGGCGGCCTAGGCCGCGCTCTCCTGCTACGAATGCGACTCCAACACCATCTCCCCCAAACCGATCAGCCCGCAGCAATCCTCCCCGATCGCTGCGGACTCCCCCCGGACAGGGCCCAGCATTGCCTCCGCCTCCCTTCTCCGACGACATACTGCAATTGCTCAGCGCGACAGATCGATGCCGCTGATGTAGAGGGCCCCCTGCTTACCCGCACCGAAGGCGAACGACTTGACTCGGCCGCCAAGTACGGCCCGACTGATCAGCCGCTTGCCGTTTGCATAAACCGTGATCGACCGCCTGCCTTTTGCCTTGCTGTAGTCGATCTTGAAGACCAGGGTGTTCCAGCCGCCGCTGACATAAACTGCGGAGCGCTGTCTTTTCCGAGATGGCCGACCGTCCCAATGATTCCCACCGACGACTGCGGTCAGCGCCCCACGATCACCCGCAAACTGTAGCCAGGCACCACTGGCATGGCCCACCACGTAGACACGACAGGTCAGCGTGAAGGACGTCGACTGGACCCATGACGGCAGATCTGGGATGATCCCCCACCACCAGGGAAAACTCGGAAAGCCGAACGGCACTTTCGTGCGCTCTTGACGGCCCACGCACTCGAAAAACTCAGATCATCGCGTGCGGGGCAGCGTGATCACCGGTCGAAATCCGATGGGTCTGGGAGGCCAGTGCACCAACGCTCCGCTGGCCACCTGCCCGTGCTGAATTCGATACCAGGCGACCGGAGCCCGGTGCCCATGGTTTCCCCCGACCAGCACACGCAGGGAGTACCGCGGGGTGCCGCCCGTCAACAACCATTCGCTGAGCGACCCTGCCGTGTCGAAGATTCCAAAAGGTGACTGATCTCGGGGATAACTTCCCTTCCGACGAGTTCGGCTCCTTTCCGGAGGGGCCCAGCGCCAGCCATTGTTGCAGTTCGATGAATCCCAATGCATACCCCAGGGATAGTACTTTAGTCCCTCGCCCAGCGATGCCCTGGCCCACTCGGCCTCTGTCGGCAGGCGATACTGTCCACCCAGCTCGCTATATCGCTGGATCAACTCCACCGCATTCGTGCAGCGATCGACTGCAACTCGTGTCAGCCGAAGCTGGACGTTCCTCAATTCCAGAATCAGCTGGAGTGGGGTCGATTCGTCGACCGCCTTCATTGGACGCCGGCGATAGCGTTGGGCGGGACGGTAGGGGTGTGCGTAACCGACCGGTGACACACCGCTGCGCAGAATACGGACGTGATGGCCCACGACCTCGATGCGGAGCCGAAATTTCTTGCCTCGTGGCAGGCGATAACGCCCAACCGGTACCGAGTTGAACCGAAGCTGGTCCGGCGAATGGACGTGCCAACCCAGCAATCCCAAGGGTCGCTGACTCGATGCGGAGAGGTAGACCATGAAGGGCGGAGCGACAGCGCCCCCGACGTGATACACCAGACCCAGGCCGGCAGTTCCAGGGCCGGCACTCTCGTCGACTCCGAGGATCTGCAGATCCAGCTCGAGGGCAAAATGGCGACCGCTCTTATGGGGTAGCCGGATCTGACCCAGCGTACCGTCCAGCATGAGTCCACCCTGGCGCCAGGCGCCCCTGGGAAGGGCTCTGACCTTGGAGCCCTTCTGGCCTAGCAGCTGCCACCCAACGGGCGGCTTGCGAAACCGGGACTGGTGTTGCCTGGACCAGCGGGCGGTGGCAGCCAGGGCCAGCTGCCGGGGTGCGAAATCCTGCTCGTTCTTCCAGTTCATATACGCCATCGCACCGACCCATGGAATCGACTCGGCAGGGGACGCAGGTGAGGCCTTCGCCGCAGGTCCAGTTGACGTACTGCTGGAAGGCTGAGGCAAGAGCGTCCGCATTACACCCCCATATCGCTTCCTGAACGCCGTGAGAAACTTGGCATACTGACGTTGCGTCACCTCACCGGTGGACATCAGGAAATCATACGGCACACGCAGGGGGACCGAGACCTGATGACTATCCGGTTCTCCCAGCACGTGGCAGGTCCCACGACTGACCAGAGCGAAACCGGACGGGACCGTTGCGGCCTTTCGCAGCGCCATCGATTCGCCTACCGTTTCACCGATACGCAACAGGAAGGGATAGTTCAGCACGGCATAGCCAGACTTTTTGAACACCGCCAGGTATCGTCCCACCGGTAAGACAACCCCCTGCTTCGAGGACACGCCCTCGTACACCGGCGGGGCCCCTTCCCAGACCAGTCGTTTGTCCTCCTCCCGGTAGCGGTAGATCGCAAGCTTGGCGGGGGGCGTGGTGGCAAGCCGCACCGTACCTGTCGCCCCAGGGAGCCGATGCGCCATACGGCGCTTCGAGATCAACTTACTCAGCCACGTCGCTTCACCGATGTCCCCCCGCCAGATCCGCTCCTGGAGGCGGATCTCATAGACCCGCTGCTGCAACCGACGGGCCTCCATGTTGTCAGGATCCAGATCCAGTGCCTGCGCAGCACTTGAGAGGGCGTCATGGTACGCTTGCAACAACCTGCCCCTCAACTCGATCTTCATCAGGGTGACGTCAGACGACCGAATCGAGCGCCCCTCGAACTGAACGGTTCTGCCCTTTCCGAGAAAAAGACGCAGCCGGTCGAGCGCCGCGAGTTGACCCAGCAGCCGTCGATAGTTTTCCAGCTCTGCTCCAGTCCTTTGCGCATACGTTCGGCTTCGAACCTGAACCTCTCGCTTGCGCACCTGCGCCGCCGCGAGATCGAATGCCCGACCTCGAAACACCGACCAGCGCCGACCATCACTGATCAGTTGCGACGCGTCATCCAGGCGGCCCTCGCTGACCGCCTTCCCGGCGCGATCTAGCAATAGGCTCTCACGCCCCCAAGCTCCCAGCAAGAGACCGAGACAGGCCGCTGAGCAGACCGCCAGTAACAGGGGGTGACGCCGTAGACGTCGTATCGTCCGGTGCAACGGGCCGACACGGCGGGCCTGGACCGGCAGACCCTGCCGCAGAGCCGAGAGATCCTGGGCGAGCATTCCAGCCGTG
>CAZANL010000439.1:0-4730 GCA_964486115.1 uncultured Planctomycetota bacterium | reverse complement strand
GGATCTGGTGGTCAGTAGCGAGAATCCGGAGGCAGTCCAGGCCTACCTCTCGCGGATGCCGCTGACTCGCACGGTGGTTCAGAGCAACCCGGCCCAGACCAAGATCGAGATGCCCGGCGGAGTGTATGCGAACATCCAGGTCGTCAGTGACCTGCAGTTCCCGATGACCACCCACCACGTGACGGGCAGTTCGGCACACCGCGCCAGGCTGAGCGAGCTAGCCCGCTCGCGCGGCATGAGTCTCGACGAGTGCGGGGTCTTTCGTGACGGCCAACGGCTGGAGGTAGCGGACGAAGAATCCCTCTATGCGCTCTTCGGTCTGCCTCTGATCCCCGCTGAATTGCGGGAGGACCGCGGCGAACTGGAAGCTGCGGGGTCCACGGGCCTACCCGAGCTGGTCCGCCTCGACCAGCTACGCGGTACCTTCCACTGCCACACGGTCTACTCGGACGGGCTGGGAACCATCGAAGAGATGGCGCTCACAGCGCGTGACCTCGGCTGGGAGTACCTCGGCGTGAGCGACCACTCGCAGACGTCTTCTTACGCAGGCGGTCTTCCGCCGGCCAAGCTCGAAGAGCAGATGGCCGAGATCGACACACTGAACCAGTCGTTCGCCGGCGATTCGTTTCGATTGCTCAAGGGAGGCGAAGTCGATATCTTGCCCGACGGCCGGCTGGACTACCCGGACGAGCTGCTGCAGCGGCTGGACTTCGTCATCGCTTCGATTCACAGTCACTTCGACATGCCGCTGGAACAGATGACGTCCCGCGTGCTGGCCGCCGTCAAGCACCCACTGGTCAACTTCATCGCCCACCCCACGGGCAGGCTGCTGCTGAAGCGAGATCCGTACCAGATCGATCTGGATCAGCTGATCCAGGCGGCCGGGGAGACCGGGACATGCCTGGAGATCAACGCCAGCCCACGGCGGCTTGACATCGACTGGATCCACGCCCGCAAGGCGAGCCAGCTCGGGATTCCGATCTCGATCAATCCCGACGCCCATCAGCCCAGCGCCCTACGGGACGTACGCTACGGCATTTCGATCGCCCGACGGGCCTGGCTGCCCACCCAGGCGGTGCTCAACACCAAGCCCTGGGAGGAGATCCAGGCGGTCTTTCAGGCCAAACGAAATCGTTGACCGGCCACACCGAGACCGGCGATGAACTGGACCTGGTACTGCTGACCCCAATCACGACGGCGCGGCTCTCCTGGCAGCGCAGCAGGTGCGTGATGGCCAGACCGATCACTTGCGCTAGCTGAGAGATGACGCTCAGGAAGGCGACGGGCACTCGCCCGGGGGCGTTGTTACTGCTTGGCGCCCTTCTTGATTTCATCGACCAGGGCCTGCACCTTGGCCCCCTTTTTCAGTGCGCTCAAGGCCCGCTCGAGTGCGCGCGCGTCACCCAATTCCCACAGAAAAGCCGCCTCCATCGCACGGCGGTTTCCGCTGTCCTTGGTTTTGATCACGCGACCCCAGCGGATCGCCTGGTCTGCGGTCAGCTGGGAGATGGGGACGACGCTCTTACCCGACTTGGCCTGCGCCTCGGCGACCGCGCCTTCGAACTGTGACAGCAGGCTTAAACGTTCGATCAGCTTGCGCAATTCCGGCTTGGCGGCAACCTCTTGATACTCCTCCAGCAGGGTCTGAGCATCGAGGTATTTGCGCCCCTTACGTAATTGGGCCACCTTGGCTGCAGGATAGCGCCCCGTCGTCGCGAAAAGCCGCGTGATCTTCAGCGGCCCGAACTCGTATGTCCCGCCCTTTGTCGGGAACCCGAATGCGAGCCTGATGGTCCCCGGTTTCCAGGGCATGAGCATCAGTCGATAATTACGTGCCTCGGCAGCCCATGTGATCGGCACCCTCATACAGGTCCAACCTGCCTTGGCCACGGCCATCGCGTGATGAAAATGGGGCGTGCCACCCACCTGCTTGATCGTCGCTTCGACCCGGAACTGCCCCGCCACCTTGACCTCGAACAGGACGTTGATCAGGCCGGTGTCCTCCTCGTCGGGACGGATCAGGAGCTTGTTGCCCCCGCTCACCTCCGCCTTCACCTTCTGGAGTTGGACCTTAACTGCAGTCGGCTTGCCGTCGAGGATCACCTGCATCGTCAGCAGCTTGCTGGTGGTCTGTTGAGCGGTGGGTTTCGGCGGACTGTCGAGGAGCTTGCGCAACTCTGGCAAGTCCTTGTGCAGCGCGTTGAGCAGATTGAGCTTGCTGGCCAACACCCGGGCATCGGCCGTCTTGCCCGATTTCGCGAGCTTGAACGCCTGGCTGGCCAGGGCGTTGCAGTAGCGGTCACGACCCTTGATCAACCGATCCTTCCACTCTTGATACCGCGATCGGATCTGCTCGTCTTCGCTCTTGTCCTCGTCGACCAGCTCCCACATCCGATCAAGTGTTGCATCGAGGTTGACAAAGATCCCGGACTCGACCTCTTGGATCGTCTCTCCCCCCCACTTATCCAGCTTGGCCAGCTGCGACAGCCGGTGCTGCCTGGCCTTGTCCTGCGCCTAGGCCCGCTCGGCAGCCTCCATTTCGGCGGCCTCCCGCGTGGCGGCCTGCGACCTGTTTTCATCGCCACCCTGACGCGTCGTCCTTTGAGAAGGGGTCTTGCTGAACGGATCCGAATCCGACTGGGCCGAGCCGCCTCCCGCGACGACCCAAACGATGCCGCCGAGGAGGAGCAAGATGGTCAGCAGGCCGCCGGCGAGCAAAGCCGGCGACATCCCTTTTCTCGCCCCCCTCTTCATCTCGACCCGACGCCTTTCACGCAGCGCCGTCAGCTGGCTGCTCGTCCGGGTGCTGGTGGATGCCCCCCCGCGAGCGGCCTGGACCCGAGTCCTTTTCTGCCCCTTGCGGGAAACCACCTTGCGGGCGAGCAGCTGGCGCGCGCGAGGCGAGTCAGCCTCGAAGATCGCCTTGATCGCCTCCCTGACTGTCGAGATCGACTGCAGCCGCCGGTCCACATCCAGTTCCATCATACGCTCGATCAGGTAGGCCACTTCCTTGTTCATCTCGGCGTTGACGTGCAGTGGCTTCTCGGGCCCCTCCCCCCTGACCAGGTGCCCGACGATCTCGTACATTGACAGGCCTTCGTACGGCCGGATTCCGGTCACCAGCGAGTAGAGCGCGGCGCCCAGGGAATAGATATCTGCCCGGGCATCGACGCTCTTGCTCGAGCCCGCCTGCTCTGGCGACATGTAGTAGGGCGTCCCCATCACATGGTGTGACAGGGTCAATCCCTCCTTGCTAGCGGCCATCTTGGCAATCCCCAGATCCATCACCCGCACTCGGATCCGCTCACCTTCCTTGCAGCACAGCAGGTTGGCCGGCTTGACATCGCGATGAATGATGTTGCGCTGGTGCAGCGCTTCGAGCCCACCCGCGGCCTGGTAGATCAGATCCAGCTTGGCCAGCTCCGGCAGCCTGCGGATATCCTTGATCGGCATGATGTTCTCGACGACTTCCATCGAGTACCAGGGAACCCGATCCTCGTAGCCCCCACCGTAAACCTCGATCAGATGGGGATGGTTGATCGCAAGCAGCTGACGCCACTCCGTCTCGAAGCGCTGGGTCGCGTCCTCACGCTCCTGAGGGATCATCACCTTGACCGCGGCCTGCCCCTCCTTCGGATAGGGCAGCTTGAACTTATCGCAAAGCTGAGTCAACTCCGCACGCGACTTCTTGACCCACTGCTGGTAGCGCCGCTTGCGCTGCGCCACCCGCTCTTCCTCGGTGTCGCCCTTCGCCGACTCGTGCCCGGCTACGACCAGTGCATAGTCAAAGCAGTCCAGATCCACCTCAGCGAGGTAGACAGCCGCCATCCCACCCTGTCCCAGGCGCCTTTTCAGCTGGTATTGCCCATTGCCGATGGTCTTGGGAAGTTCTTCGTCTCGGTACACTCAACGCTATCCTAGGTCTGGAGACTGGAGGTACCATACTAAGAGCCCGCATCATTATTTCAGCAACAAAGTGGCTGCCGCCACAAATTGAAGAATATTCGGTTCAAACGCTGCAGACAGCGATCTTTAGCGGATGACGCCCATCGTAAGAAGGATAGTCTTTCTCTGGAGCGATCACATCGACGGCCCTCAGGGGACGGCCAGCCTTCTCCGCACAGCGTTCGAGTTGACCGACCCACGCCTCGAGCGACACCCGGGCCACATGGTTGGTCGCGATCACCCGCCCCCCAGGCACCGTTGCCAGCAATACCGGCTTGAACAGGCTCTGGTAGTCGCGAACAACATCCACTGCGCCAAACCGGCTCTTGGCCCACTGAGGCGGATCCAGCACGATCAAGTCGAACTGACGAGGTTCGAGCCTCCGATACCACCGTCGTGCGCCTCGGCCCTTGACCGGCAGATCGGCCAGCTGGCGGATCACCGGGATCACGTCTTCCTGCATCAGCCGAAACGACTCTCCGACCGCTATCCGATTCAGCCGAGCATTGCGCTCACCCACACCCAGCGCACCCCCGCTGAAATCGACGTTGAGCACCTCCGAGGCCCCGCCGGCGGCAGCGCACAGTCCCGCTCCGCAGGTATAGGCGAACAGATTGAGCACGCTCAGCCGCCGGGACTCCCTCAGGATGAAGCGCCGGGCGGCCCGAAGGTCGAGAAACAGCAACGGATTGTCCACCCCCTGACCAACCGCAACCTCGTAACGGATGCCAAGTTCCCGACAAATCTGCTGCTGAAGCAACTCAGCGGGGGGCTCAGGGTAGGAC
>CAZANL010000438.1:1330-4731 GCA_964486115.1 uncultured Planctomycetota bacterium | reverse complement strand
CCGAGAGTTGCTGCAGAACATGCGCCGGTCTGAACGATTCATGGAGCCGCTCACATCAGTTCAGTGTGGCTCGATCCTCCTCGGGACCAACAAGATCGAGATCACGATCCTCTTTCGCGATCAGCAGGGGCGCCAGTTCGAGTTGACCCTGCTGTTCGAGGACGTCTTCAGCTGGATCATTGGCTCGGTAGCATTCGACCAGTCGGCGTATGACGCCTTCTGGAGCGATGACGAACAGAAGGTCCTCGACCTGTTCCTCGCGGTCTTCTTCAAGAAAGCCGGTGTCGAGATGGTCCGGGAACAGGTCGAGCAGACCCTGCTGAGTCGACTGGGACAGGCCTATTTGATACCAGCCCCAAACGCCAGGCTAGCTTACGAGACGACCGACTCCCGGATCCTGCTGGCTGTTTACGACCCCGAGCGAAACGAGGTCCTGGGTCGGCTCACATTCAACCTGGCGCACGACCCGGTCCTGCCGGAGCTGCAGACCTCTCGCGGCAAGTTGCTCGGAGCCCGGCTGTCAGCGATCCCTCGCTCCGCGCTGATCTTCAGCACCCGAACGCTGACCTGGGACAGCGTCGACGAGGTATTATCCAGCTACCGGTCAAGCGAGCCACTCGGTTCCAAAGTGCCCTCCATCGCGAGAGTCCAGCAGCACCAGTTCGCCGGGATCTGCTAGTCGGCCACGGGACAGATTCGACGGCTCGCTGGTCAGTCCTTGCCCTCGATCTGCTTGATCAGCAGGCTCACGTCGTTTGTCGGCAACTTGCATGAGTAGTTCTGGCAGACATAGGCGGTCGGTCGGTCGTTGATCGCCCCCTGATTGGCCAGAAAGGGCACCAGCTTGACAATCGCCGCAGCCGCCTTGCCCGTCGGACGCAGCGCCACCACCAGTCGGGGTAGAAAGCGCTGTGCGAGCGCCCGGCGCATCTCGAGCATCCCCTTGTCGGCCGGATCCCCCGCCAGCACCACCTCCTTGGTCGGCCCAACCTGAAAATCGAGCGCCATCAGCATGAACGGATAGGCGTTCGGGTACGAATCCAGATTCTTGGAGAATCGTAGCAGTGCCTCGTGACCGATCTTCTCCAGCGCGCTGTCCTGGGTCAGCCGCCCCAGGCGCAGCAACCCGTAGGTTGCGGTCGAGTTACCAGAGGGACGTGCCCCGTCGTATATCTGCTTGGTACGGGCAATCAGCTTCTCGTTGTCCTGGCCCGCAAAGTGGAAGCCCTTCTCCTTCTGGTCCCAGAACAGGCGGACGATTTCCGCGGCGAGTGTCTTGGCCGCAGCCAACCAGCGCGCTTCGAAGGTCGCCTCGTACAGATCGGTCAGGCCGAGGAGCAAACCGGCGTGATCGTCTAGATAGGCCTTGATCCCGGCCCGCCCATTACGATAGCGGTGCAGCAATCGCCCCTTGCCGTCTAGCCGCATCGTGCTGAGCAGGAAGTCGGCCGCCTTGCCTGCCGCCGCGATGTACTTCGGCTCACCCAGTGCACACCCCCCATATGCCAGCGCGGAGATCATCAATCCGTTCCAGTCGGTCAGGATCTTGTCGTCCTTGTAGGGGCGCACGCGCTTCTCGCGAACTTGAAACAGCTTCTTGCGCATTGCAGCCAGTTCGACGGCCAGCTTGGCCGGGTCCCGCTTCAACGCCTTGGCCGCCTCGGTCAACGAATGAGGGAGATGGAGAATGTTGGCGCCAGTGCTCTCGCCGGTCGCCTCCTCGCTGTAGTTCCCCTTGATGGTCACGCCGTGGATCTTTGCAAACAACGCGCCGTCCTGCTCCCCGAGGACCTCGAGGAGTTCCGCCTGCTTCCAGATGTAGAACTTGCCCTCCACACCTTCCGAGTCGGCATCTTCGGCCGAGTAGAACCCCCCCTTGGGGTCTGTCATGTCGCGCAGGACATAGGTGAAGATCTGGCGTGCAATGGCGGCGTAGAACGGCTTGCCGGTCGCCTGATAAGCCTCGATGTAGGTCCGCGCCAGTAGCGCCTGATCGTAGAGCATCTTTTCGAAATGCGGGACCAGCCAGTCACGCGTCGTCGAATAGCGGTGAAAGCCGCCGCCGAGGTGGTCGTACATCCCACCCTGCGCCATCATCACCAAGGTCCGCTCGACGATCTTCAACCCCTTCGCGTCACCGGACCTTTTCCAGTAGCGCAACAGGAACGAGAGCGAATGGCTACGGGGAAACTTGGGGCGCTGGCCGAAACCACCGTAGGTCTTGTCGAAGAGACTGACGAAGCTGGTGTAGCCGCTTTCCAGGGTCTTGGCCCCGATCTGGGCCTGGCCACGGCTCATCGACTGCCCATGGATCACCTTGACCAGCTGTTCGGCACTCAACCGAAGCCTCTCCCGCTGCTGGGTCCAGGCCTCGTGGATTCGCGTCAGAACGGTCTTGAAGCCGACTCTTCCACCCCGATCTACCGGTGGCCAGTAGGTCCCCCCGAAGAATGGCTTGCGATCGGCAAACAGGAACATGCTCATCGGCCAACCGCCCCCCCCCCGCTGGATCGCTTGTAGTGCGGTCATGTAAATGTGGTCGATGTCTGGCCGCTCCTCCCGGTCCAGCTTGATCGCGATGAAGTTCTTGTTGAGCAGTTCGGCGATCTCCTTGTTCTCGAACGACTCACGCTCCATCACGTGACACCAGTGGCACGTGGAGTAGCCCACAGACATGAAGATCGGCTTACCCTCCTTCTTGGCTCGCTCGAACGCCTCCTGGCCCCAGGGATACCAGTTGACCGGATTTCGCGCATGTTGCCTCAGATACGGGCTGCTCTCGAAAACCAGCCGGTTGAACTCCTTGCCACCATCCTTGGGTAACTTGGCGATCTCAACGTCCGAGGGAAGAGGCTTGCGGACGTGCGCCGGTTCGTGCGCCTTCTTTGCTTTTCCGTCCTCTGCGGTGGCGTGGAAGCGGTAGAGCCCCAGCACGCCCAATACCAACAGGACCAGAGTCGTCAGCATCACGCTCATTCGCGCGCGACCCCACGCATCCTTCATCATCTGTTCATCCTTCTGCGGCATGATCTTGTTCGGTCGGGGAAGGTGGGTCGGTCAGCGCCAACAACGTGCCCTTCGTGGGTAACTCACTGTTCCCGCAAGCCCATACGACACGACCACCAGCCTCGATAACGGCCAGGGGCCACCTCACATCCGGCCGCGCGGCCTCATCGCTCAGCGGCAGCGCCTCGATCCGGCCCGTGCCCCGCAGTCGTTCGATGACCTCTTCAAGTGTCAGCGGATCGAATGCATATCCCTCGACACGGTCGGTCTCACCAACCTCGGGTGACGCCAGAACACGGATCGTCTGAGCGTGTCCGGGACCGAATTCCTGACTGTACAAACCCACGGACAGTCGGTTGACCACATCATTGGGCGTCAGGGCCAGCAAGTTGCCA
>CAZANL010000438.1:0-1320 GCA_964486115.1 uncultured Planctomycetota bacterium | reverse complement strand
CGTCCACAACGTTGGCCACGTGGGCCTCCAGCCCTTCGCTACGCGCCCATCTTATCAGATAGCCGTTTGTGTCGACCAGTACCACTCGCAAGCCCGCGGCTTGCAGAGCCTTGCTCAGGCCTCGAGCCATCCGGTTGGCGCCGACGATCAGATAGCCGCTATGCTCCTTCTCCAGCACACCGAGCAGACGACCGACGAACCGCGCAGTCGGCGCCTGGATCATCACCGTGCCGAGAATCACGGCGAAGGTCAGGTCACGGACCAGATCCCCCTCCCGCGCCATCGCCGACTGGGCCAGCAAGATGGCGAACAGCGAGCTGACGGAGGCCGCCACGATCCCACGCGGCGCAATCCAGGAAACAAACAGCCGCTCTCGGATGGTCAGCTCGCTGCCGATCGTCGAGAGCATCACCGATGTCGGGCGGACGACGAAGACCAGGGCACCTACCAGTGCAATGCCCCGCCAACCCAGCTGGGCCAGGTTCCCTAGGTCCACCGAGGCGGTCAGCAGAATGAAGACCAGCGAGACCATCAGCAGGGTGATCTGCCCCTTGAACTTCTCGATCTCCTCCAGCCCTGGCGGGTGAAGCAACCCGACGATCAGACCGCCAAGTGTAACGCTCAGCACCCCCGACTCCTCGAGGACCGACTCGGAAAAAGTGTAGATCGCGATCGCCACGGCCAACACCGTGAGATTCTTGATGTCTGGCGGCAGAGTCCGCTCCTGGCGGAGTAGAAACCAGAGCAACATTGCAGCGCACACGCCAACGACCGTCCCCAGCAGCAGCCGCTCGCCAAAGTGGAGCGCGACATCCGCCTTGCTGTCGACCAACAGATACTCGAGCACCAGCACGGCGTAGAGTGCCCCAATCGGATCGATCACGATCGCCTCGCCACGCAGCACACCCGCAAGGCGGGGACTCGGTCGGACAACGCGCAACAGCGGAATGATCACCGTTGGCCCGGTGACGGTCACCAGCGAGCCAAACAAGATCGCAATGCCCCACCGCAACTCGAACAGCAGATGCCCGAACCAGGCCGAGAGCGCCCAGGTAATCAGCACCCCAATGGTCACCAGATTGCGAATTGCCACGCCACCCGCCTTGAAGATCTCGGTCCTCAGCGAGAGGCCGCCCTCGAAGAGGATGATGGCCACTGCGAAACCCACCACGACGCGCAATCCCTGCCCAAAGTCCGCGGGCCGCACCACATTTAGGCCACTCGGTCCGAGAGCCATCCCGACCAGCAGTAGCGGGACGATCGCGGGAAGCCGCACACGGCGGGCCAGCGCCTGGCATCCCACTCCAGCAACGATTGTCA
>CAZANL010000437.1:2895-4763 GCA_964486115.1 uncultured Planctomycetota bacterium | reverse complement strand
GTCGCGATCGACGAGCAGAAGGGGGCAGGGTAGGGGGTCTCGGTGAGAATTACGGCGGAATCGCACGGGATCACGTAATAGGAGTGGAGGAAGTAAAGATAGGATCCGTCGGCAATTCCCGCTAGCAGTGGGTCTTCCTGGCGAATGGAAATCCGGTTCCACCCCATATGGGGAATAGGCATCCGCTCGGCGTCCGGTCCGGTCGACAATGGCTCGCTGAATCGCACGACGCGGCCGGGTATCTTGGCCAGCCCTTCGGTCCGCCCTCCTTCCTCGCCCACCTCGAACAGCAGGTGCAGTCCGAGGCAGATCCCCAGAAAAGGGCGGTCCGAGTCCAGATAGCGCCGCAGGGGTTCGACCAGTCCTTGGCGATGGAGTGCCGCCATCGCCTCGCCAAAGCTGCCAACCCCGGGAAGTAGAAGGCGCTCGGCCTGCTCGACTTCTCGTGGACCCGTTGCGAGGTGGGTTTGCACTGAACAGGCTTGGCAGGCCTTCGCCACGCTGCGCAGGTTGCCCATCCCGTAGTCCACGATGGTAACGGACTGGTGCATTCATCCCATCCTTGTCGAGAGCCACCAGCCGAGCACACCCGAGAGGGCCAGCAACACGGCGCCGGCGATCCAGGGCAGCAGTTTCTCGCCGGTCTGGATGCACTGGCGGCTTTTTACGCTAGAAGCCTTGAGGATGCTCAGCTCGGTAAAGACCGACTCGGGGTGCTCCAGGTCTATGCCGAGCAGTTCTTGAAGTCTGATGATGTTCTTTTCCAGCGATCGACAGCTGGAGAACCGGCTGGTGGGCTTCTTGTGGATCATCTTGTCGACCAGCCGGCTGAGTGGCTCCGGGATCAATGCGTTGCGCTCGTGCAGGAGCTCGGGGAGTTCGTGCAGGTGCTTGGTGATCAGCTTGAGGGTGTTTCGCTCGACGAATGGGCGAGCTCCGTTGAGCATGTGATAGGCCGTGATGCCGAGGGAGTAGATATCGCTGGCTGGCGAGGCGTTGCCTCCTTCGAACAACTCTGGCGCCATGTATTGCAAGGTGCCGATCAGGTAGTCGGTCTGAGTCAGTTTCGCCTTGTCGGTATCGACAAACATCTTGGCAATACCGAAGTCGGTCAGCTTGACCTGTCCGGTCGGTGAGATCATCAGATTGCCCGGCTTGATGTCCCGGTGCACGATGCCTGCCGCGTGAGCGGTGGCCAGCGCCTGGGCCGACTGGCGCAGGATCTCCAGGACCTGCGGCACCGCCAGGACCTGGCGTTCGACCAGGAGTTCCTGAACGCTCGATCCGGGCACGTATTCCATCACGATATAGGGTTGCCCGCCGTGATCCCCGTGGTCGTAGACCTGGACGATATTGGGATGGTTGAGCTTGGCGGCCGCCACAGCTTCCAGCCAGAATCGTTTGACGAATTCATCGTCCTTGATCCACTCATGCTGGAGCACCTTGATCACGACCTCCCGGTCCACTGACTCCTGCACGGCTCGGTAGACTGTTCCCATGCCGCCTTCGTCGAGCTTCTGCAGGATCGTATAGCCATCTATCACGGTTACTACGGCCATGGGAGTATTCTAAGGGGGAATAGATGAATGCGAAAGACAGGCCCAGAAATGTCCCCAGAAGGAGAGCAGGGGCGATTGTCGTCCGGGTGAGTTTCTAGGTCGAGCTCTCGAATAGCTGGCCGGTGAACTCCGACAGGTCCAGGCCCGTCGCTGCCTGTGCCAGGCCGAGTTGAGCCTGTAAGCACAACCGCTCCCAGGGTAGGGACTCCTTGAGGAAGCGCTCCTCTTCCAGTTTGCCTGAGAGAAAATGGGATCCGAGGGTCCATGACCGAGGCCACTCAGAGCAGTCCAGAGCATTGAACACGCGCT
>CAZANL010000437.1:616-2885 GCA_964486115.1 uncultured Planctomycetota bacterium | reverse complement strand
TTCGACAGGTTTCGCCCCTTCAGGTGGTCGTTGCGCTGAATGAAAGGCGTTAGTTCCCGGTTGGCCTGCTCGGGGTCGGCGTTCATCAGCTGGAACCACGCACGCTGCTCGTTTGCGAACAGGTCGCGCGCGGTGATCTTCTCCAGCACCCGAAAGGTGGCTTCGCTGTTCCCGAGGATGTGGCTGGCTCGAGCGAGCCACAGTCGGGCACCGTTGTAGGCGCGGCTGTTGGGATCCGGCTTCAGGCGGTGGAAGCGGTCCAGCGCCACCTCGAGCTCTCCCTGCATCGCCGCGACGGCTGGGACACACAGTTCCCAGGCCCGCCCCAGCTTGCTGTTGGGCTTGGCGATTGCCGCCGGTCGGGTCTCCTCGAGAATCTCTGCTGCCGCTTCGACCTGCTGTAGTTCGAGCAGCGCGAAGACTGCGTCTGGAATGTGAAATGGCTTGAGCAGGTCATCAGCCGACATCTCGGAGATCGTGCGCACGATGAACTGGTGACGGCCGGCCCAGAAGGCCAGGAGCAGCTTGATGTCACAATGGCTCGCCGGGTCGCTGGTCTTGAACTTGCCGCGGCCTGTCATGAACGGCGGGTTCTCCCAGTGGCTTCTGACCGCCCGGACCATCTCACCCACCACGCGAGCCCCCCAGTTGCTCATGCAATGGGTAATCGCTAGTGGTAGCAACTCCGCAACCACCTGCCGCTCGTGGTGCTGAACCACGTGCAGCCGTCCCAGGATCCACTCGTGGACGGCTGGCAGGTGTGGGTCGTGCGGATACTCTTCCAGCGCCCGAGTCAGCGCAGCGTGTTTCGCAGAGGCTCGACCCTGACGGCTGGCGACCATCGCCCGTCCCAGTGCTATCAGACAGGAGTCGTTGGCTTCGTCCCCTGCCACGAGCACCTGGTCGGCTTCCTCGAGCAGGAGCATCCGCAGCTCGGGGTCCTGCTCGTGTTCGCTCTGGCGGATGACGCAAATCCCGGCGCGAAACTGCGCCAGACGGCCCTCCGCGCGGCCTTGGTGGGAGATGGCGATGCCTTCGTACTCGGACTGCGCTTCACCATAGAATGTGCGGTTGAACAGGGCATCAGGGACCGCCAGGCAGGAGACGCGGGCGCTGGAGCCGAGAGTCGATATCTGCAGATTGCGGATACGTAAACCGGCGCTCCGGCCGGTGAAGCCCAGGTAGCCGCCGGTCAGTGGGATCGGGTCGCTGTAGGCATAGATCTCTAGATCGTCGATCGAGAGCCAGAAGCGATCGTCCTCCCGGCAGGCGATGACGTGGTGCCAGCGGCCGGTCTCGTAGCGCGGGCTCTGGGCCCCGGCCACCACTCGCCCTGATCGCAGCAGCGAGATGGTGCGGCGCTTGCCGGGCACGGCCTGAAGGCTGTAGCCGTTGCCGAGCTGTCCCTCCGCGGTCAGCGCGGCATTGAGCCAGATCGCAAGTTCGTTGTTCCCCTTACGGATGGAGATCAGCGAGAGGTCGAACTCGACTCTTACGTTGTCACCCAGGCGGCGAGTATAGAAGTAGCGCAGTGTTCCCTGTGCCCCACGGGAGCGCAGTGTGATGGTGTTGTCGACTCTGCTGTGTCGGCCGTTCGAAACGCGCCAGTTTCTGTGGTGACCGATTGCTTCCTCAATGCGCCACTGGGCGCGGCCCTCGAGGGCATGGGCTACCTCGTTGCTGAACTGCGTGACCGTCTCATAGCGGTCTTCCACCGGCAGTGAGAGGGCCCTGAGGACCACCTCGGTCAGCGCGCTGGGGATGCTGCGGCCGGGTTGGAGGCGCGCGGGGCGGATCGGCGGCGCCGTGTGCATGGCCTCGAGCCGCGCGCTGATGCTCTCGCCGCGCCAAGGCGGACACAATGCCAGCAGCTCGTACAGGATCAGGCCGAGGGCGAACTGGTCGCTTTGGGGGGAGGCCTGCTTGCCTTGAAATTGCTCGGGCGCCATGTAGGAGGGTGTGCCGACGAGGATCTGGGACTCGGTTCCCGCCTTCAATTCGTGGAGCTTCTCGGTGGAGATGCGTGGCTCGGTCAATGCCTCGTCGAGCATCTTGGCCATACCCCAGTCGAGCACGAGGACTTCTTCGAATGGCCCGATCATGATGTTGGAGGGCTTGAGGTCTCGATGGATCACGCCACGGGCATGCGCGAAAGCCACCGCGTTGCTGGCCTGCAGGAAGAGGCGGACGATGCGGGGCGTCGGCCACTCTTCCCGTTCTTCGGGGCCTCCTTCTTTGGAGCCTCCTTCGGAACCTTCTTCTTCGCGCC
>CAZANL010000437.1:0-606 GCA_964486115.1 uncultured Planctomycetota bacterium | reverse complement strand
AAGTGTGATGCCCTCCACCGGACGCATCGTGTAGTAGGTGTCGGCTCCTTCACGGGTGTAGTGGTAGACGGGAAGAATCGATGGGTGCTGGAGTCGGGCGGTGATTCGAGCTTCGATCTCGAATCGCCGGGTCAACTGCTCGTCCAAGAGTCGGTCAGGTCGAATGCGCTTGAGCGCGACCCGCCGGAGAAGCCTTTCGTCGTAGGCCAGCAGGACGTCGCCCATTCCACCTTCCCCCAGACGGGCGAGAATGCGGTACGGTCCGATGATCTTTGGCAGCGGTGTGCTGGTGGCGCTTTCCGGGTCAGGGGCAGGGGAGGGAGATCGCTCCGTTTCTGCAACGAAGCATTCCTCCTCCGTATACCTGACGGTGGGGTCGCCGGGGCCCTCCGGTTTGCTCACGCCCCTATTCTAGCGTTTATGCGCTACTGGCGAAATACGATGATCCGCAGCGCGCCCAGATTGCCCTGCCCGTCTTCACTGACGAGGAACATCTCGTTGCGCCCCACGCTGAGCGGCAGGATCAGCTGGAACGGCACCACTCGCGGAAGGCTCTTGCTGGGGAACTCTGGTTTACCGGTCGGACGGGAGAGCGAGCCCAGTGTC
>CAZANL010000436.1:0-4774 GCA_964486115.1 uncultured Planctomycetota bacterium | reverse complement strand
TCTGGAGCCGTGGGATCAGCCGGGGTACTCGATCCTTGCAGGCCTGGTGCTCCGGATCGCTTCCCCAGCGGTTGTCCGCGCACTCCTCGAGAAGTGGGATACCGCTCACCTTGAGTAGCAGCAGAGCGACGAACAGCGGATAGATCATCGCGAGCCACTGCCCACCTCGATAAAGGGGTCGCGTCGGAAGATGAGGTAGCCGGCCAGTGCGGACTAGGCCGCGTCGCTAGTCCGCTTCAGCCAGCGCCCGATGCAGTAATTCGAGGTTTTTTCGCATGCTCTTGAGGTAGCCCGACGGATCCAGGCGTGGCCCCGTTCCCCAACCTCTTTCGAGAGTCGAGAGTACGACGATGCGCGCGCCCAGGGTTCTGAGGGCCGTCTTCACGGTGTCGGCCGGTGATGTCTCGGCCAGGACGACTCGAACGCCCGTCGCCTTGACTCGACCGAAGACGGCAACGGGATCGTTTCCGTCCAGTACATACTCGACGACCCGGATTCCCATCTCCGTCGTCAGGTAGGGGAAGGCATCCGATAGGGAGAGGATCTCCGCGGTCTCGAGTGCGGCGAACTTCAGTTCGTATTCGGTCTTCAAGGAGAGCAGTGCCTTCTTGTAGACCTGTGCATTGGCCCGATATAGAGCGGCTCCGGCGAGGTCGAGTGAGATCAGGTCGCTCGTCAGGTTTTCGACCAGAATAGCTGCGTGAGAAAGGGAGAGCCAGACATGTGGGTTGGGGGCGTCGAGGCCGCGATTTGACCTCGACTGCCCGGTCCGAGCAGACGCTGGGTCTGGCATGAGCAGGATGCCTGGTGCCTCCGCGCCCCGGTTGACGCAGGGGTCGATCTCAACGAGCCGGATGTTGAGCGACCGGGCCAGTGGGTAGAGGCGATCGAAGTGGTGAGCCAGTCGAAGCGAGCGTAGCGTGACGATTGCATCGGCAGTCCGGACCGCTTTGGAGAAGGCGTCGTAGGATTCTGCAGAGGTGGGATCATAATCGTGCGGACCCAGTTCTCGTGGTGCGAGGTTCGATACGCTGATCGTCTTGCTCTCCCGGCAGACTGCCGAGGTGAAAGAGAAGAGCGGCTGGAAGCTGGTCAAGATTCGGATCGACCGTGGGGGGCTCGGGGCGCTGAGTTGTGTGTCCGCGCATCCACCGGCCAGCAATAGCGACAAGAGGAGGGACGCAGGGTTTACGGGGCGCATCAGTTCCCGTCCCGCGCGCTGACGGTTGCACGGTTTCGCAGGAGGCTCCAGCGCTCGGTGCTGATCTTCCAGGTGAGCGAGGCGATGAAGATCAAGCCGAGGGACAGCACGATGGCTGCTCCCGAGGGAACCGGGAAGAGGCTGCCGATCAGCAGTCCGCCCTGAGTCCCGAGCATGGCCAGGAGGACGCTCCAGCAGAAGTAGCCGCGTATGCTCCTGGCCAGGTTGCGGGCCGAGGCGGCGGGGGCGATGACCAGTGCTTCGACCAGCAGCGCGCCGATGATCTTTATTCCTGCGACGATCACGACCGAAAGCGTCAGCATGAAGATGTATTCGTGAAGCGTAACGCGTACCCCACGCGCCCGAGCGAGGGCCGGATTGAAACTGCCCAGGATGAGTTGATTGTAGATCGGTAGCAGAACCATGGTGCTGATGGCTCCGGCAGCCGTGAGAATCAGCAGGTCGGTTTCTGTGACGGTGAGGACGCTGCCGAACAGCACAGCCTCCACCTGGTGGATGTTGAAGCGCTGTGTGACACTCACCAGCAGGCAGATTCCAAGCCCTAGGGTGAAGGCCAGGAAGACACCGATCACCGTGTCGGAAGGAAGCTCCGAGCGGTTGCGAACGTAGGTGATCGCCAGCGCCAGTAGCAAGCTGAAACCGAATATCCCGCCGTACGCCTGGTCGATCTTCTCTCCCATCAGGATCCCAATTGCCAGCCCGGTCAGTGCGGCATGTCCAAGGGCCGAACTGAAAAATGCCAGGCGTTTGGTGACCACCAGTGGACTGAATGCGCCCATGACCGGCGCCAGAATCAACGCGGCCAGCGTCGCACGGACCATGAACGGATGCGCCATGATCGAGGGCAGCCATCCGCTCTGGGCGAGTTCGGCGGCCCAGCGGTAGATCTGCTCAAACACCCTCGTTCTCCGCGTGACTGAAGGCGCCGAGCGCCGCTTCGAGCGTCAGCACCTCACTGGGTGGCCCGTCGAAGCGAGTCTTGCGATTCAGGCAGGTGACACGGTCCGCGAGGCGGCCGACCTGTTCCAGGTCGTGCGTGACGATCAAGATCGTCTTGCCCTGTTCTCGCAGTTGTCTCAAGGCCCGCTCCGCAAACTCGAGCGCGCGACGGTCGATGCCCCGAGACGGCTCGTCGAGCAGGAGCAGCTCCGGGGTGGGAACGAGCGCTTGAGCCAGGAGCACACGCTGGAGCTCGCCGCCGGAGAGAGCGCCCATTGGGCGTCTCAGCCGATCGGAGATCCCTAGCTGATCGAGGGCAGCGTGCATGTCGCGGCGTGTTGCCCTGGAGGCTCCACTCCAGGCGGGCCTTCGTTGGAATGCGAGCGTCAGGAAGTCGCCCACGGTGATGGGCATGGTGGCATCGATCGCCACGCTTTGCGGAACGTACCCGATGCGGCCCGAGCCTCGCCAGTGAAAGCGGATCGAGCCGCGAAAGGGTATTTCGCCCAGGAGAGCCCGAATCATCGTCGTCTTTCCACCGCCATTGGGGCCTATGACGGCATGTAGATGGCCGGGGTGCAGGTCGAGGGAGACGCCATCGAGCACGCGAACGCTTTCGAGGCTGACCGTCAGATCCCGGATTTCCAGCAGTGGAGTCTGATCGTCCTGATTCACTTCTTTAGCGGACCTTTCGAGTTGCCCATCAGTGCTTGGACCAGCGTATCCAGGTTCGACTGCAGTTGTTTCTCGAATGTTCCGCTGGTGTAGGGGCCGCGGCTGATGTGGCTCAGCTGATAGACCCGGACGTCTGTTCCCTTGCGGATCAGGTCGACGTAACGCTTGGGGAAGTCGAACTCGCTGAAGAGCACCCCGATCTTCGCCTGGCGCATCGAGCCGATGATCGACGCCAGCTCATTGGCGGAGGGTTCGATTCCGTGCTTCGGCTGAATCACCAGGCTGACCTTGAGTCCAAACTCTTGTAACAGATAGGCGTAGCCATCGTGGACAGTCGCGATGGGCCGTGTGCCTGCACCAAGTAGACGGCGCCCCGTCGCTGCCTTCATCCGTCGCAGTGTCCGGGTGTAGCGGCGAGCGTTCAGCCGGAGCACCGCCTCGTGCCGAGGCAGGAGTTTCGCCAGCCCTTTCTGGATATTGTAGATCTGTTGAATTGCGCCAGAGATCGAGATGAACGTGTGTGGGTTGACGCGCTGGCGTGCTCCTCCGCTGCCCGATCGATGTGCGTGGTTGCGCCCTGCGCGGTAGGAGATCAGCGGGACGTTCTGGTGCAGGTCTATTCTGTTCACGCGCTGGTTGCCTGTGGCCTGTAGCATGCGCTCGACGAACAGGTCGTGGCCAATCCCTCCGGCGACCAGAACCTGGAGTTCGGCCAGGCGACGCAGGTCGTCCGGCTTGGGTTGGTAGGTGTGAGGGTCGCAGCCCGCCGGGATGATCGGTATCGGGACCACCGGTGTCCCCCGAGCGACGTTGGCCACCCAGGAGTAATAGGCGTGCGTGGTCACCCCGACTTTCAGCCGCTCTTCGGACTGGGCGGTAGGCACGAGGTTCGAAGCCAATGCAATCAAGGGTGCGATCCAGATGCGTTTCAGCGTATTCCTGGTGCCTATCACGGGGGGGGGCCTTGCTCGATCAGGATCACCTGGGTCCAGCCCGACATCTCGGGGCGCAGCGGGGCTGCCGCGGGCGACAGGGCATCTCGCTTCAGCCAGAGGGAGTCGTGCACGATCGTCCCGTCCGCCAGTCGTGTGTGACGGCGGTCTGTCCTCGACAGCGGACGGTGGGACGAGGGGGCCGTCTCGAACCTCAACAGCAGCAGCGGCAGCTCTGCAGAGGGGCTGGGTCGCCCAAGATAGGTCAGCACACCCGCCCGCTGCTGGGTTTTCCATTGGTAGGCCACCTTTCCGGTGACCAGGTAGAGAGCGCCGAATGGCGGTATGGCTTCAGCGGTCAGTTGCTTCGGAGTGGGCCAGTTGCCTTCTGCGGCGCGGAAGGAGCAAATCTCCTCCAGCGCGAGGCGTAGCTCTCGCACGAGTATCCAATCGATTTCCCGCTCCCTCAGGCTGGTCAGGGAAACCTGGTAGGGGAGCAGGGGTGCTTGTTGTGCGTGCGGCGACGGATGGGACCGAGCGACCAGCTGTGCCATTATGAGGATCGCAAGCGCCACTCGCAGCACACCGTGGGACTCGCCGGAGGAAGGCTGGGTGACCTCGATGGTGCGGATCTGTCCATTCATCCCGGGTCCATGGTACTGGAGAGGTCGTGGTTGTTCTAGCCGCCACAAACAAACTGACGGACTGTCCAGACTCCTATGTGATGGTGGATGAGTTGCTTCGTGGGAGGGGGGGCTCGGTAGACGGTGTGTTTCGAGGAAGATCCATTCTGTGTAAGGGGTGCGGCCGGTGGACCGTTTGGTTGTTTGAGGTATAAAGGGTCGCACGGTAGAATCAGCCACCGGTTCTATCAGGGGGCGGGTGGACTTCTGTCTGTGATGTGTTTCTGCCCTGGTCCCGCGGAGAGGGTCGGCTGGAACGGGTCGGTGGCTGGCTGCAGGCAGGCGCCAGACCGAATGATCATTTACGGCGGCATTCAGGGCCT
>CAZANL010000435.1:0-4777 GCA_964486115.1 uncultured Planctomycetota bacterium | reverse complement strand
CAGGTTGGAGCCGGTAGCCGGCACCGGGCGAGAGCCCTCGCGCGACGATTCGGAGTCGGCGGGCACCAATCTGGATGCGTGGGGGAGGGGGTGAAGCACGGCGTGCAGCAGGCGACTGGGTCGGTGGTGCGCTTGCTGCCGGTGTGGTGGGGCTGGTCTTGGGTTGAAGATAGCTCACCCGCGCTGCGGTGCGGAGTGGCTCGACCGTGGCAGTTTTGGCGCGGCACGAGACCAGAAGAAGCGGAAGCAGTAGACACGATTTCATCGCTTGGGCGTGCCGATAAGCACTTCGTAGGAGCCAGGTCGGCCCCAGGCGAGCCACTCCTCAAGTGCGGCGATCAGGTCGGGAGCCAGCGGAACTCGGTAGCGAGACTTGAGTCGGCGCAGCAGCCGGCGCGCTTCGTCCCGCTTCCCGTTTCGCAGTGCGCGGGCTGCGACGACGATCGCTTCCCGGAAGCGAGCCCGGGCGTGTCGCTGGTAGGTTGGGCTGCCGAGCGCGTAACGTGCCATCCTTCGGCCTGCGCCATCACGAAGGGTGTAGAGCCCGGGTGGCAGATGTTGAGGCAAGCGACAGCTGAGCAATGTGGCGACGCCGCTCGGGGCCCGGGCGACCTCCTGGTCTTGGAGGTAGAGTCGCCACGGTCCGGGGGCGGCTGACCTTCCTGGCCGGACCACGAGCTGGAGCGTGTCTTCGGAGCGCAGCAGCGCCAGTCGCCATTCGTCCGGAAGCATCGGTCGGCGGGGTGCGGGAGCGCCTATGGGCCGCTGGCGGAGGCGTGTTGGGGAGCGGCGTGGTGGCCCCTCGGGGTGCAGTGTCCGGGTCGTCATCGGCGTTGGCAAGGCCAGTGGAGTTGCGTGGGAAGCTGATTCCGGAGTGGACCGCCCACGCAGGATCAGCGGCGCGGGGACTGCTGCGATCGAGGCGACCAGCACCGGCAGTAGGCGTTTCTGCTCTCGTGTCATCGAAGCTCCTGGGCAATTAGCGGACATGGCGGGCGAGGATCACTGGCCGATGCAGCCAGGTGAAGGTCAGGCTGTCGACGAAGGGGGAGAGCTTCCCTGGGGAGCCGTGGGTCGCCGAGAGCGTCAGCCGATAGTCCAGCGTGGCGCCGGCCAGGCGCAGGGACTCGGGCCAATGGGACTCGCGATGCCTGGCTGGATGCCAGGTGCTCTCGTTCTTGAGGGCTAGTGCGATCTTGGTTCGTGCGGGGGTGGTGGTGGCCATGCTCACGCCGATCAACTGCGAGCCGGATTGCACGCTGATCCGCCCAACATAGTGCCCGGTGTCCCTGTACCGTGGCGTGGGTTTTCGGAGTTCGGCCGTGTTCCCGATCGAAAGATCAGAGAATGTGGCGTGGGTACCGATGAACAGAGACTTGCCGCTCAGTGCTGGGGTCATCGCGCCCGCCTCGCCGCTGGCTCGGTCCAGCGTGAATGGACCGATAGAGAACTTGCCCAGCGGACCAGTCAGGCGGCTCGACCAGGGGTTCATCGGGCCGAAGTAGCGTGTGTGGTCCCGGCTCTCGACGCCATCGAGGAACAGCCGGATGTTGGTGCCGTCCTCCCAGGTCAGGGACACGTGGTACCACTCGTGCGGCTTCAGGCCTGCGATCGCGATGCCCTTCTCGACCCGGCTAGCTGCGTGGGGCGCGGACAGTGTGGCCCAGGTGAATCTCGGGTTTCCGGATTCGTCCACCACGTCCAGGTAGGCCAGGGTGTTGACCTCCTCGCGGTGCGTCTTGAAGCCAGTCTGATAGACGTACGGGTAGAAGTCGCGCAGGTAGATGTACTGTGTGATGCAACCGACGTGGCCCATACCGTAGCGCGCCTCGACGTCGTAAATGTAGAGGACATCTGACTGCTTGCCGGTCGAGATCCCATTCAGGACACGACGGGCGAATTCGTCGCCGTACACCTTGTAGTGCCAGTAGGAGTGTCCGGGCTTTCGCGTGGCCAGCCAGCGGTAGCCGTACTCGAACAAGCGCTGGAAAGCGTCGGGACGCACCTTGCCGTTGACGATCACGGGCGTCTTGCTCTCGTAGTGGAAGTCGCCTGGTGTGCCCTTGTAGTCCATGTAATGGGTCCGGGTGGCATAGAGCATGCCCTGCTGATAGTAGATGGCGGTGGATATCCCCCGGCGCGGCCCTGTGGGGCTATCGGCGTAAAAAAGTGCGCCGGTCCGCCGGAATCCATCCCAGTCTGGCTTCCACCAGAAGGAGAGACTGCCGGCTGCGGTGGGTAATTTGTCTCCCTTGTAAGAGAGAGTGCGTTTCTGTTCCCGTTGAGCGTGATAGCCGTCGGCGAACCGATTTCCGCCGATAAAGACGCTGCCGGTCGCGGCCGAGCCTTCCGGTTGGGGAAGGCTGCCGACGACAGGTTTCAGACTGCCCTTCTGGAAGAAAGCCAGGCCGGAAACCGGGGGACTATCCAGTCCGATCCGGCCGGTCAGCGAGCTTGTCCGCTTGGCTGCCCCATAGGATTCGGGATAGAGCGTCACGCCCTCCCGTTCTTGGGCTGTCGTGAGGTGGGCGTGCTGGCTGGTCACCCGTTGCTGGCTGTGAACCCGCACGACGGTCGAGATCTCGGCTCGGGCGACGACGATGCCCGTGGGGGCGATGACCCGGCCGAGGGACTCGACGCGGAACGCGCCAGTTCGACGGAAGGTGAACTCGGTGGTGAATCGTGTCAGGTCCGATCGGTCGAAGGGCCGTGGCAGCTTGGTAGATCCGAACAGGGCGCGGTCCGGATTGAACTTCAACAGACGAGCGTCCGGGTTGGCATGCACTGCGATCAGGGCGGCTTGATTGAGCGTCAGGGGCCGGCCGACCAACCCGGCGATAAACGACTCGAAGTCTGCGTGGCTCTGGAAGGGTCGCTTGCGGCGGCGGGCCACAACCAGGTCGGTCAAGGTCTTGGCTACGTTCGGCCGGATCCTCACGCTGCGCGTCCGACGGGTGCTGGTTTCGAGGAAGGTGGCCGCGATGTCGGTCAAGACGGCCTGGACCAGGACCGCTGGTGCGAGGTTGAGATTGAGGGGTGCCCGTCCATGCGGCTCGGAGGTCAGGCTGGCGTCTCCCGCTTTGCGGCGCACGCCTGGCCGGACCGCCGTTCGATCGCGCCAGGCGTGTACCGTCAGGTAGGGCGCCAGCTTCTCAGCTGTCTGCTCGTCGAAGAGCGCCAGGATCTCGTCCAGGCTGCTGAAGCCGTTGGACCCTGGTCGGGCCGCCAGGCTGTCGCCAGCCAGAACGTCCAGTCCGATCAACTGGCAGAGGTTGTTGAGTAAGCGCAGGTTCCCCTCGCCATCCGTGTCGGGATGCCTCAGGTCGATCCGGGACGAGAGATCGACGACGCGCAGCGTGTACTGGTCTCCGTTGACGGCATACGTACCGCGGCGTGGGTGGAGGTGGTTCGGTTGGGGAGGTTCGATATCCGACCCCAGGAGGCCGGAGTAGGCCAACTCGTGGGCAATGCCTCGCCGCAGCGAAGGGTGCCGCAGAGCCTCCAGTGTGGCGTCGGGCGGATCCAGGCAGACCCAGGAGTCGAGCAGGCTATCCCATTGCTTGTCCGCCACGGCCGAGAGGTGCCCCAGGGCGTGCTGAATCCCAGCCTCGGCCAGCATCTGCGCGCGAACCTTGTCCGCGTAGCCGCGGCTGGCCCGCCGCTCGGTCATCGAGTGTCTGGCGAAGGCGACGGCCAGCGCTGCCATCAGCGCCAGAGTGGCCAGCACGAACAACAGGACGGCTGCGCGTTGTTTTCGAGTGGAGATCATCGGGCCCCTCCTTTCCGTCGGCGGAGGGCGGCGAGTGCCAGCTCGATGGCGTGCCGGACCATGGCGGATGGATCTTTGGTCTGGGCCTGGAGGCCCTGCAGCAGTCTGTCTGACGGTGTGCCGATCACCGCCAGCGCACCCGGGATCGTGGCTCTCAGGTGGTTGTCGGCCTGACGGTTGCCCAGGAGTCGAAGCAGCTGACCAATGGCGGGGCGGGCACTCCGACCCAGGCCGGCCAGTCCCTGCACGGCGGCAATGCGCTCGGGGTTGGCGGCTGCCCCGAGAGCTTTACGCAGGCTGGACAGTGTACTGGTCATCCGCCGTCGACCGGCTGCGCGGTAAGCTGCGCAGCGGACGGCCAGGTTCTTGTCTCGGAGGGCCCGTCGGATCAGTCCGGCGCTTCCTGGGTCACGTGCCCAGGCCAGCAGGCGGAGAGTGTGACGCCTGACGTCGGGCTGCGGGTGACGCATCAGCCGCCGGACGCGATGTTCGACCATGGGGTCGGCGACCCAGTTGCGCAGCACCTGGACCGCGGCCTGTTGCAGCAGGGGGTTGCTTTCGCTCAGCGTGTCGAGCAGTGGCAAGACGATCCGACGATCTTGGTAGCCGACCAGAGCCAGAATGGCGGCGCGGCGCAGCAAGCTTCCCTTCTGTGGATCGCATGCCATGAGAAGCAGGAACCGCAAACCCTCGGGCCGGCCGAGCACGCCGATCAGGGTCAGGCTGGCGACCTGCCCTTTCTCCATCCGTCCGGGAAAGTCGGAGAGCAGCTTGCGGGTCCAGCGCTCGCTCTGGTTGGCCAGGGTGGGGTACTGTTTCATGCTGTGTACGCGCAGCCACGGTTTGGCCTGCAACTGGATCAGGACCTCCTCGGCGGGGTCCTCTGCGGCTGCCGGCAACACGGCGGAAAGCAGCAGCAGGGTCAGGACGACGGTCTTCATCAGATTCCTCCCATCTCGTTCACGGTTCTCGGCAACGGCGCCGAACGGGAGGATCGCAAGTGCCATG
>CAZANL010000434.1:0-4784 GCA_964486115.1 uncultured Planctomycetota bacterium | reverse complement strand
CAAGACCTACCCCTGCCGGCTGGATGGGGATCAGGTTCAGGTCGGCGTTTCGTAACCCGACCACCAACGACCGCAGACGGTCGTGAAAAAGGCCGCTGCTCCGGCCCTCTAGGGGTGGGGCGGCCGCTGGTCCGCTGGAGATTCCGCCGTATAATCGGAATTTGTGATACGGGAACTGCTGTTCTACCTGCACATCGCAGCCGGGTTTTCAGCGCTTTTAGCCGCGCTTGTCGCAACACTCACCAAGGCATTGAACCTGGCGCACAGGTGGCACACCTATAGCGGTAGAATTTTCTTCGGTCAATGGCCACAATCCTCCTGACGGCGGTGCCGCTTTCAATCATTGCGGGCAATACGTTCCTCCTGCTCGTATCGATCTTCAGCTTCTACTTCGCTTTTTCGGGCTTGAGCTATGCGAGAAACCGCCGGGGCACGCCGCAGCCCATGGATTGGGCTCGCTCGTTTTGAATGGCAACCACATGTATGGCCATGGCGGCCTACGGCATTCTATTGCTCTATTCAAACAACAGCAGCGGGGTCACGATGCTGGTGTTTTCCGGCATCGGTACTGTCCTGAGTATTCTTGACATCAGAACGCTTCGCGCCGGAGGTGTTACGGGCAAGGAGCGTATCATGTGGCATTTGACAATGATGTTGTCGGCGGTAATTGCGTGCATCACCGCGTTTGTCGTTGTCAATTTCACCTTTAGGCCGGGCTTTGTCTTGTGGTTGGCTCCGACATTCGTGATCACGCCCGTGATCGTGATCTGGAACATAAAAATCGGTAGAGGGACAACGATCAAGGGAATGCGGGAAACCGGATAGTCCCACGGTCTCGTGATACCCCTTCGGAGCTTCCAGACAGCGGCATGGCGGCCGCACGCCGATCATTCGACGGCACCGCAACCCGTGCACTTTGCGATTTTGCCGGATATCGATCACGCTCAGCAGGCGATTCGACCGCAGATTGCTGCCCCCTGCCTTTACTCGCTTGACGGCCGGCAGCGCAGGAGTGACTCGGTTCGCGTCAGCGTTTCGTGACCGACTCGACGAACTCCCTCAGCCGCTCTTGATAGGCCGCCCCGCCGACCATCCAGAGGTCGTTGTGGCCCGCCTGATCGATCGGATAGAACGCCTTGGGTTCGGCGGCCGCGTCGTAGAGCCTCTTACCGTGCCGATACGGGATGATCCTGTCCCGCTTGCCGTGGATCAGCAGCTTGGGTAGCTCGAGCGTCCGCACTTTCTCCAGGTTCTTCATCTTGTGGCTGAGCGCCCAACCAAGCGGCACGAGCGGGATCACCTGCTTGGCCATGTCGCCGATGCTGGTAAAGCTGCTCTGCAAGATCAGCCCGGCACAGGGGACCTCGCTGGCGAGCTGGCAGGCGACCGCGCCGCCCAGGCTGTGACCCATCAACACGATCTGCCCCGGCGGGACCTTCTCGATCTCGGTCAGGTACTTCCAGGCCGCCCGGCCATCACGGTAAAGCTCCTGTTCGCCCGGACTGGCGTCCTGGCTTCGTCCGTAGCCCCGGTAGTCGATGATCAACACCGAGATGTCGTGCCCCGCAAGCTGCTCCAGGATCGGTGCCCGGTGAGACAGGTTGCCCGCGTTGCCGTGGAAGTAGATCACGGTGCCGACCGGCCGGTCCGCCTTGACGTACCAGGCGTGCAGCTCGATCCCGTCCTCGGTCGAGAACATGCAGTCGACCGGCTTGAATCCAGAGCGCGACACGTTCCAGCTCCCTTCCGGGTAACGTGACGGGAAGTAGATCATGGTGTTTTCGAGGAACACGACAATTACCGCAATGACGACAACCGCGATCAGCGGATAGAGCAACAGGCGATGCCCGATCTTCCGGGCGAATCCCTGCAGTTTACCCTGCTCCGGCTCGACTCCGTGCTCCGGGGGCGTCTTTTTATTGCTCACCTTGTTGCTCACCGTGTCCCCCCTGGATTGGCGTTTCTCTCTCTATAGTCGGCCCGAGAGCACTCTGTGCCCTCGGGGTGCATTTTATTGGTCATCACCTCCTCCTGGGGTTGGCGGTGTCGTCCGATAGATCCGCATTTGCAAAACGCGTGCCTGTTCTCTCGGGGAACCGCCCGGGCCTGACGGGCATCAATATCCAAGCGGCTGCGCGAAGCCATGCATTTTCCGCCACGCCGTGTGCATTTCACGTTCAGCGGCTCGGCTCCTGAGGGGATTCGTTCACCACCCCAAATCCTGCGGAAGATCCAAGCCCAGCTCCCGCGCGGACGGGATCCCCCCACGGCCCTCAGCCTCGCGCACCGCGCAGAGAATGGCCGCCATCGTGGCCCGCTTGGCCAGCACGCCGACCGTGTTGAGCTCCGCCGAGACCTCACCCAGCGACACGGCAAACGCCACATCCCCATCGAACGCGGTGTGGACCGGCGCGAGCGTGCGGGCCAGACCGTCGTGCATCACACCCGCCACCTGGATCAGTTCCTCGCGCTGCAGGGCGGCATTGGTCAGCCCGACAGCCAGAGTGGTGTTCTCCAGGGCGAACGACCCGCCACTCCCACCTCCGGCCATCAGCGCCTCGGTGCCGGCCAGCTCGGCGCCGTCCGCACTGGTCCGGGCACCCGCCAGCAGATGACCCTCGGTCGGATGGACCAGGTCGCCAAAGGCGTTGACGGCCGCCACCGCGCCGACCAGCAAACCACCCGGCCCCTCGAAACAGGCCGCGCCGAAACCGCCTTTGGTCGCGCGCTCCATCCCGCCGATCTTCCCGATCGTGGCCCCCATGCCGACCCCCACCGAGCCGACGGCCGGCGGTTCGCTGACGGCGGCCTGCGCCGCTTGTAGCCCCATCTCCCGATCGGGACGACGCCGTGCGTCGCCGATCGCGAGATCGAAGATGATCGCGGAGGGCACGATCGGCACCTGGCACACCCCGACGGAAAAACCCCGCCCCTGCTGCTCCAGACAGTCCAACACCCCATCCGTCGCGCCCAGCCCGAAGGTCGAGCCGCCCGCGAGCAGGATGCCGTGAATCCGCTCCACCACGTGATAACCGCGTAGCTGCTCGATCGCCCGGGTACCCGCGGCGGAGCCCCCCACGTCGACCCCCGCACGAGCAGCCGGATCGAACAGCAGGACGGTGCAGCCGGTCAGAGAGTGGGGATCGTCCGCATGACCGATCGAGAGGCCGGGAATGTCGGTGATCTGGGGCACAGGGACATTGTAGTCAACGGTAAGCAGGTTACCACTTTGGAAACCCCCCTACCGGCGAGCGAAACCGGAGCGAACCACGCAAGCCATGGTTTCGAATACACTTATGCCCCCCATGGGGGGTCGGCATGGCGCTTGCACAGCGAGGCAGTGTGAAATATCTCGTGACCGCCCTCTGCTGCGGACTCATCGTTCTGCTCAGCTGCCCGAATAGCGCCAAATCCGATCTGGACGTCACCGTGCCCCCGGGGCTACCGCAGGACTGGATGAAGCTCCTACCCGAACCGACTCTGACCAACCTGGGACTGGTGCCCCGCCCCCCGGCCAACCGAGAAAAATCCCGGGGATCGGTGGTGGTCACCCCGGTGGAGGAGCGGCCCAGGTACTCCGGACGGAGCGAGAGCGCGCTCGGCTTCTCAGGCATCACGACGGCCGACCTGCCGACCGAATTGCCCTGGTCCTCGCCAGCGCGAACCCAGCTCACCAGACAGCCAATCGCGCGGACCGGAGGCTCGGCACTCAGGACCCCCAGGCTGTTCAGCTACCCCCCCCCGTTCCCGACACACCTGTACTGGCTGGCCCAGGCCACGTTCCTGCGCAAGCCGCTGCACCCCTCGCAGGTTTCTCAGACCCAGACGCTGCAGCACCTGATCCAGCTGGGGCACCCGGCCTACCTGGCGGCCTACAACTCGCGTCGCGAATCGAAGGTGGCCCCAGCTGCCAAGTATTTGATCAAAAACATCGGACCGCTCCCGCGAACCACACCCCGAGTCCTCAAGCACCGCGACACCTACGTGCACATGCTGCACCGGCTTGCGCTCAGCGAGCTAGTGAGCGGCTACCCCTATGCACCAGACCGCCGCTTTGCCCGCCGATTGTTAGACCTCGGCCACGAAGCACTACGCCCGGTGCTGGCCCACACCGATCACCCACACCGATTCGTCCGTCGCAACGCGGTCGCCGCGTTGGGCAAGTTCCGCAGCCCGACCGCCACCTCGAAGCTGCGCCAGCTGCTCGACGACAAGGACCTGGTCGTGCGCAACCGAGCGCTGGCCGCGCTGGTCGCCCAGCGAGACCAGGGAACCGTCGACTGGCTGCTCAGTCGCCTGCGCACGCGGACGAACGCTTCGCTCAAGGTCTTGGCCGTCGACGGGCTGGGGCGCATCGGCGACAAACGCGCGCTGGACGCCATTCTGAGCTACACCCAAGCCAAACACAGGGGATTCCTCCAGCCTCAGCCAGACGGGCTCTGGGCCGCCATTCCCGCCCTGGGCCGGCTAGGCAAAGGGGACAAACGAGTTCTGGCGCTGCTCAAGCGGCTGGAAACGCACTGTCGGCGCAACAAGAGGCTATTCAGCAAGGACGACACGCCGTCCTGGAGCCCCGTCAGGCGAGACACGTCGACACGTGCCGAGGTGACCGCCCAGATGTGCCGGATTGCGCGAGCACGACTGGGTGACGACGCAGCGCGCAAGGCGCTGCTCGAAGAGATCAAGGACGGCGCGCAGACTGCGGCCAAGGACCCCAGGCGTCTTCAGCTAGCCAAGATGTCCCCACGGCGGCGCCGGTTTTTCGCGGGACGGCTGGGCGGCAC
>CAZANL010000433.1:0-4790 GCA_964486115.1 uncultured Planctomycetota bacterium | reverse complement strand
CAGCTGCTCTCGTTCGAGGATGTACTCGTACCTCACATCGCTATAAGCAAACACTACCTCGTCCGCACGGTGCTCCCGAATCAGACCGACGAGGTCTTCCTCAGGCTCGATCGGCACCCCATCCCGGTACAATTCTCCGGCTAGCCTGGCCGGGTAATGTCGCCCATGGATGCCCGAGATCTGCGTGGCGGTGAAGGCCACCACCTCGTACTCCGGCCGATCCCGATAAACACAGTTGAAGACATGGAAGTCCTTCCCGGCTGCTCCCATGATGATTACTTTCCGTCTTTTCATCGCTACTTCACTTTCACATACGAAATGATGGCCCGAACGCCACTGCCGACAACTAGACCTTTAGCTCGGTCTGCCAATCACCGGCATCTGCATACGGCGCCAGCGCGGGCTCCAGCTCGGTGGTGATAAAACGCTCCACCTGAGCCGGCGCGCAGCCGACGTATTGTTCGGGCCGGATATGATCGTCCAACGTCTGATAGGCCGCCACGAACGACGGATCGGCACGAATCCGATCCAAAAGATCATTCGGGGCGCCTTGTTCCACTTGCTGCCATGCTGCTAGCGTATGTACGCGCAGCCGCTCGTGCAGTTCCTGGCGATCGCCTCCCACCGAGCTGGCAGCCATCATGATGTTCTCGGTCGCCAGAAAGGGCATCATCTCCCCGAGACGCCGCGCAATGGCGGGCTCGATGACGCGCAACCCGCGAGCCACGTTACCGGCCAGCCGTAGAATCGCATCGGTCGCCAGGAACGCTTCCGGAATCACGATCCGTCGGTTGGCGCTGTCATCCAGCGTCCGTTCGAGCCACTGGTTGGCAGCCGTCTGCGGGGGGCTCGTGGCCAGGCTGGTGACCAGCCTGGCCAGAGACACGATCCGTTCGCAGCGCATCGGATTCCGCTTGTAGGGCATTGCCGAGGAGCCAACCTGTGCCGATGTGCGCGGCTCGGCTAGCTCACCCAACCCGCTGAGCAAACGGACATCAGTCCCGAAACGGGCCGCGCTCTGAGAAACGCCAGACAGCACGTCGACGATCTGACTGTCCAGCTTGCGCGGGTATGTCTGTCCCGTGATCGGGTAGGTCCCGGCAAAACCGAAGGCTTTTGCCGTCGCAGCGTCAAGCGCCTCCACCTTCGCCGCGTCCCCCTCGAAAAGAGCCAGGTAGCTGGCCTGAGTGCCGGTTGTGCCTTTCGCGCCTCGCATGCGCAAACCATCTCGTAACCGCTCCACGTGACGCAGGTCGTCGAGCAAGTCCTGAGCCCACAGCGCCGCTCGCTTGCCGACCGTCACCAGCTGGGCCACCTGAAAATGCGTATAACCGGCACACGGCAGCGACCGATACTTCAGCGCGAACGCCCCAAGTGCCCGGGCCACGGCCGCCAGCCCTAGCGCCACCTCCCCCAGCCCCTCACGAAACAGGATCAGGTCCGCGTTGTCGGTGACAAAACAGCTGGTCGCGCCGAGGTGCAAGATTCCCCCGGCAGAAGGACAGACCTCACCGTAGGCGTGCAGGTGGGCCATCACGTCGTGACGCAGCTCCTTCTCCAGCTCAGCCACCCGCCGCCAATCGAAGCGGTCGATGTTGGCCCGAAGCTCGGCGAGCTGACCGTCGCTGATCTCGATCCCCAGGCCCTGCTGGGCCTCGGCGAGCACCACCCAAAGCTCGCGCCAGCAACGGTATCGCCGATCACGACCGAAGATCTCCAGCATCCGCTGGCCGGCATACCGCTCGGCCAGTGGGCTCGAATAATGGCTACTTGACATCAATCAACAGTTGCTCGATTCCTGCGTTGCCAGCGGCGTCATAGATTCGAACCGCCACTGAGTGAAAGCCTCTGGACAGACCCAGTCCGACCGAGAAAGCCTCCTTGTCTTGATCGAAGATTCCGTCCTCTGCGCCGACTAGCCTCCACTGCCCCCCGTTGACGGCCACCTCGACCCGCGTGATCATGCTGTGGCTGTCCTCGCCCCGGCCTCGCAATCGGCCGGCGGTATAGACCAAGCCCAATACCCGGGGCTTGGTGTTGTCGATCAGCACCGGCCGGGAGATGCGAAACGCCGCCTGCTCGGTGCCTTCCGGGTTCGAGATCCGATCGCTGGCCACCAGCTTTATCAGATACAGGCCATCCGGCAGCTTATCCGTCTTCCAGGCCGCTTTCGTCGACTTGGGCGTCAGAGGTTTGACCGGTTCGATCCGACGCCAACTGCGCGCACCCAGCCGCTTGTAGGACAAGATGAACTCGAGAGCGTCGCCATCCGCGTCAGCGGCCTTCCAGGAGATCTCCAGGTCGCTCTTGTGCTTGACCTGGTCTAGCTTCCGCGTTCCGCCGGCCTTACCACCTACCAGAAACTCGCTGATCCGGGCTCGCTGGTTCTGCGCCAGGTAGGCAAATGCGATCCGGTGCAAGGCCGCCGATTGGTCGGCCCACCGAACCCGGAACTGCAGATACCGACCGACCGGACTGGTGACCTTGAAGGAGGCGCCCGGACTGACCGACCTGGACCAAGCTGACCAGGTGTTGTCCGGGGTCTTCGAGTGGCCGCTGCGTGTCTGAATGCTCAGCTTTCCCGTCCGGTTCCAGCGAGCCACCCCCCAACGCGCGGGAAATCGGGCATCGTGTACCGGCGACAGGTAGTGCGCGCGGGTCGCCACTGCATCGCTGACCTGATAGCAGCTGCCCGTGTTGCCGGTCCCGAAGTAACCCAGACGCCCGTCAACCAGCGCCAGCGAGAGCACCTGGCCCTGCTTGACGTCGAACGTGGTAGAGTGTCGCTCGACCGACTCGACCCGGTAGATTCGGCCTTCCATCCCCACACCGACGTGGGCGACACCCCGGCGGTCCACGGCCAAGGTCGTGACGAAGTCCTTTTCTATCCGGAGCAGCTTCTCGATACGCCGCTGACCGTCCACGCGATAAACGGTCCCGTTGAACAGTCCCTTAAGCACCGCCTTGCGATCGACCGCCTCCCCATCTCCCTCACGCCCGATGGCATCGGAAAGCGAGCGCACGAATGACGCGTTGTCGAACTTCTTCGCCTCGTTGACACCGACATACACCTGCCCCTTGTAATGGGCCAGGGCGCGAACTTCGTGTCCCGGGAAGTCGTGCAGCACCCGCACACTGCCATCGGCGGCGATCCGATAGACCACCGCCTCCTTGTCGCTGCCGGCAAAAACCGTCCCCCGCATGCCAGCCGCCAGTGAGAGAATGTTGTCCTGCTGCGAGTCGAACAGAACCGACGCCTTGCCCTCCGGGCTAATCTTGTAGACGACTCCCGCTGGACCGGTCCCGACGACCAGCGACTTGCCGACCGCCACCATCGACCAGATGTGAGACTTCGGCAGCGTGGCGAATGTGATCCCCTTGCCATCCGGACCGATGCGAAAGATCTTCCCACCCGGCAGGGTTGCGGCATACAGCACCTTGTCGACGATCGCCAGCGCGGTCACGATCAGTGCGCCGGTGGCGTAGTGCTTGGCCAGCTTGCCCTTGGCCAACCGGTACACCTGGCCACTGTTTCCCGAGCCGAAATAGACCGTGCCGTCCGGGCCGACCGCGCTACTCCAGAGCGAGACAGCTTTGCTCGGGATCTCACGTAACTCCTGACCGATTCGCAGCGTGCCTTCGCTTGTCAGAATCAGCCCAGTCAACTTGCCACCGGAGAAATCCTTGCGGGTGGTGCACTCCCACACCGTCGTGGGACTGGCCAAAACCTGTCCCGAGAGCCAGCATGCAAGCACGCACCAGAAGATTGCCCGATTCACTTGTCCGCTCCTTTCTTGACCTCGATCCGGAAACTGAGCTTGCCTGAGAGCACGTAATCGGTCTTCGTGGTCGACCGGTGGATCGCCTGCGTCAACGCCAGCTCTCCGCCGCGATTGGCCGGCAACAGGGTGCCCAGCACGCTGGCCGGCACTTTCTGCATTGTCTTCCCCTTGAGCCGCACATCGAGCCGGGGCAGCCTCATCCAGACGACGAGAGTATCGGCCCGCTCCCAGTGGCCGATCAACTGAATGATCTCGTCCAGATTACGCGGCGCAGGCAGCGAAGGCTGATAGATGTCTCCGCCGCCGATCTCGATCGTATATTTACCCGGCGCCAGCTCCTCAGGCAGCTTGAACGTCACCGGAATCGTGATGTCCCGCTTGTCGAAACGCCGGAGCACGACCCGCAGCCCGAGTGTTTCACCGGGCCTTGCCTCCTGCATCTCACGCAAGACCCGCAGCAGATATGCCGACCGATCGACCTGCTCCACCGCCACATCGAGGTCGATCCGCTCGATCCGAACGCGCCGGAACGGGTTGCGCCACAGCTGGCTGAAGACACTGGTCATCAGCGAACTGAAGGTCGAGGACTGCCCGACCGCCACGTCCCGCACGGTGACCTTCTTGCCATTGGCCAGAGAGACCGTCACGGCGATCTGCTTGGTATTCCAGCCAAAACTAGGCTCAGCGGCGTCGAGGAAACTCATCAGCGACATGTTGAGCAGCATTGGCGTGAGTAGATCGTGGGTCAGCACGCGGCAGGCGTAGCGCTGCGCGACACCGGTCTGACGGTTCTTGACCGACACCTTGACCGGAATCATCCGCGAGGTCCGGCCCAGCTTACCGACGACCGATGCCTGCCGGTCGCTGACCAATCGCCCCACCGTGCCCAGCGGGCTGCCGAGCTTGAACGAACCGGACATCGAGTTGATCACCGTGTCGACCTGTGCCGCGGCGATCGGCATGTCGATCTCGCCAGCCTGAAAAAACGGGTGTCCGAAGGCGATCAGT
>CAZANL010000432.1:0-4793 GCA_964486115.1 uncultured Planctomycetota bacterium | reverse complement strand
ACGCCGACCCAGCCGGTTCGTTGAGCATGATGTTGCGGAGGTAGCCGACGGCCTCCGCAGGGTAGGCTGGCCCACTCAGCCCTAGGCCGAAGCGGCGTATCCGGTGCTCGGCCAGATACAGCCGGTCGGTGACTGGCTGCAGCAGCATGGTTGGGCCGAGAAGCAGCAGCAGTGCCCAGGCCGCCGCGCGCCACGTGCGGTTGCCCCACTGGAGCCGGCCGATGGCAGTGACCAGCAGCCAGCAGCCGACCGGGCCGAGCAGCACGATGTTGCGTCGGATGGTGAGCGACATCGCGATGAATGCGACCAGCAGGATCGGTCGGTACCAGGTTGCCTGCCTGCGCCAGGTGGCCGCCATCGCCAGAGGGGTCGCTGCCAGCAGGGCGCAGTAGAGCACATAGGTGTGTGTCACAAACGCCTCGGCTGCGAGGCTGGGCTTGAACTCATGGATGCTGGCCCAGGCTCGATTTCGGCGAGTGTAGAGCTCGGCGAGAGTGATCACGGGGTATACAGCGGCGCGCCATCCCGTGGGCGCCACGAAACAGGCGGCTACCAAACCGGCTGTCAAGAGTGCCCAGCGCTTGGCCCGTGCGCGGTGAGCCTCTCCGCGCAGCAGCGCCGCTGTCATCAGCGCACCGGCCATCGCTGGACCGAGAATGAAGTACCCATGACTGTTGACCCAGATCACCTGAAGCAGCAGGAGTGGCCAGGCCCGTCCGCGGTCGTGCCGGAGCTGTTCTAGCAGCCACAGCATCCCGGCCAGCAGGACATAGGACAACAGCTCCGGCCGCAAGAGGAAGCGCTCGCTCATGGCCCACAGGGCCAGGCAGGCGCCAAGCCAGGGGAGAGGGCCATCGAGAGGCAGCTCCTCACGAATCAGCAGCAGGATCAGCAATCCGAGGAGCGCCACGAGAGCCATTCGCAGCAGGCACAGCGCCGTTGGCCCTCCAGCCGTGTCGAGCAGCGCGACACCGACTTGAAAAAGCCACTTGTCGTCCTGGATCGGATATCCCTGGTTGATGCTGGAGAAGTGGTTCTCACTGGGGATGCCGTGCTCGAGGATGTAGCGGCCGTAGGTGATGTGGTAGCCGATGTCGTTGTTGTGGAGTTCGAACGCCGAAAGCCCCAAGGCGGTAGCGGCCAGGAGCAGCGCTGCGAGGATCGGAAGAGGCTTCATCAAGCCCGGATTATTCATGATATCACCTCTTTTGCGAGGTGCTTCTGCATCGAGAGTCGAGGGTGGGCTGCACCGAGATCACTCGTGTGGGCGCACGCTGGTCGAGCCCTTCTCGGTACGAAATCGGTCGGCAGGATCGTGTCGCGCGCCAGTTCGGCTGAGTCGCTGTCGGGTGACAGAGCGGTGCCGCTGTCCAGGGTGGGCTGGATCGGTCAACAACCGGACTGGGGCTGTCGGGGATCTTCGAGGATCAACAACATCTCCTTGGCGAACTGGATCAGGAATGGCCAGTCGCCGTTGGAGCGGTCTCGCAGCCAGTCGAACAGGCGACGCGCCCGCTGGCTCAAGCCTAGCGGTAGCAGGTGGCGAAAGCGAACCCCGTGGTCAGGCGGGATGCCGAGGGCGCCGATGCTGGTGGTGTCTGCTCGGGGGATCGACAGCGGAAGGAGTTGATAGCTCTCGGCAACGAACCGTATCCGACCGAAGTGGCGGCGGGCCAGTCGGGCGATCCAGCCCGGATCTTCGCCTCTTCGCCGCTGGGGGTGGCGCCCGCCCCCGTTCCAGCCCGTTCGGAGGGCTAGCAGGAGTTCACTTGGGTGGCGCCGATTCTTGAAGTGCAGGCAGGCCGAGCCGCCCTCTCGCAGGACCCTGGCCACCTCGCCGATCACGGCGGCCACCTGGTCTCGGGGCAGGTGCATCAGCATGGAGTGCGACCATACGCGATCGAAGCTACCTGCGGCGAAGGGCAACCGGTCCGCGTCAGCGCAGACCAGCGCGTCCACTCCCGTTCGGCGGCGGCAGGCCTTGAGCATCTCGCCAGAGATGTCCAGTCCGACCGGTGAGGCGTGGCTGGCGGCCAGCCGTTCGGTCATCTTGCCCCAGCCGCAACCGAGGTCGAGGACGCGCTCTCCGGGGGCGGGGGCAAACCAGCCACCGGCCGTGCGTAGGGTGCCCAGCTCCTCGCGAGAGCGGTATTCCGAGCAGGCATTGTAGCCCTCGGTGGCCAGCAGCGGGTCAGCTCGGGCGAGGGCGTCCCATACGATTCGACTGTTCCTTGTCACCGCCCGATTTATACCATGCCCGATGGCCTGGAAAAGTCACAGCCAGGCCTGTTCAGGCTTACATTTATTACGGCTCGACATCAAATCGTCAGAGAGCCGCGTTGGACGCAACTGCTTCGCTGTTTTGACCTTGACAATGCGTGATACTCCTGCTAGCTTTACGCACTTCTTCCAGGGCTACGCCACCTTGCGTCGCAAGTGCTTTTGGCGTGACGACTTATGGAGCGCCAGGCGTTCGGGGCTGGGAGGTTCGGCCGCCGCGGAGGGAAACCGCATATGCTAGGAAGCAAGGCTGCTTGGGGGATCGACGTAGGGCGGTCCTCACTCAAGGCGGTCAAGGTTGAGAAGGTCAAGGGGCGGCTCGAGGTCGTCGACCTGGAGTTGGTCGAGTTCGAGCAGCAAGACTCCGAGGAAGTCGATCGGGAAGAGCAGGTTCGCGAAGTGTTGGGCCGCCTGAAGGCCCGCAAGGGTATCAAGAACGACCCGGTCTTCATTTCGATTCCCGGTCACGGCACGTTCAATCGGTCGGTCAGTCTCCCGCCAGTTGACGCCAAGCAGGTTCCCGAGATGGTGCGCTGGGAGGCGCAGCAGCAGATCCCGTTCCCGATTGACGAGGTCATCTGGGACTACCAGAAGATCGAGGGCGGCGAGGAATTCGGGGAGCTGGAGATCAACCTGTTCGCGGTCAAGAAGGAGGTTGTGAATAACTTCTTGGCCAACCTGCAGGCCACCGAAATCGAGATCGGTGGCGTCCAGATTGCCCCGCTCGCGCTTTATAACTTCGTGATGTACGACCAGGAGCCGACAGGTGCCTGGGTCGTGATCGATATGGGGGCGGAGTACTCAGACCTGGTGATTCTCAGCGGTTCGCGGATGTGGATCCGCAACCTGCAGATTGCCGGCAACGACATCACCAAGGCGATCCAGAGCAAGTTTCAGATTCCGTTCGGTGAGGCCGAGAAGCTCAAGGTAAAGGCCGGCAAGTCGAAGCAGGCCCAGAAGATCTTTCAGGTGATGAAGCCGATCCTCAAGGACCTTGTGGGGGAGATCCACCGCTCGATCGGTTACTACAAGTCGCAGCAGGCCGACATCCGGTTCGAGAAGATCCTCGTGATGGGCAATGCGACGAAGCTGGTCGGCTTCAAGCGGTTCTTCCGGGACAACCTGCCCGAGTACAAGATCGAGCTTCTGGGGCAGTTGAACAGGATTGCGGTCTCGAACAAGGTCAACGTCAACCTGCTGACCACCAACCTGGCGAGTTTCAGTATCGCGTTGGGGTTGGCGATCCAGGCGGTTGGCGAGGCGGCCAACAACATTGTCTTGTTGCCGGAATCGATCCGCTCCGAGAGGGAGCTGGCCAAGAAGCGGCCGCTATACATTGTGGCCCTGGTGTTGATGGCCATTGTTTTCGGTTATCGGTGGAACGCGAGCAACTCGCTCAGCGCCGAACTAGAGGCCAGCGAGAAGAAGGCCAAGAAGACCCTGGACGTCGTCAAGGCGGCTCAGGAGAAGTGGAGGAAGAGCAGCAAGTGGGGCGACCTGAAGCAGGAGGCGGCGCGGGTCAACCAGGTTCATCCCTACCGCAAGGCCTGGCTCTCGGTGCTCGGGGAGATCCTCAAGGTCGTGCCGGCCACCAACAATGGGCTCTCCACTAACGATCTCGCGAAAGAGCAGAGCAAGCTCTGGGTGTACGAGATCCAGATGAATCGTGAGGACCGAGTCGAAAAGCTCGCGCGAAAGACCCCGCGGAAGGGCGCTCGCAAGAGGGGCCAGGCGCGGTTCGACAGCTGGACCAGAAGCGTGTTGCTGGCCAAGCTGGGTGTCATGATCGTGTCTCGCGGGGAGGTGAGTGCTGACGCGGCGCGTATCGATGCCGCCGTGGTGAGCAAGCTCAGGGATCGGCTCCAGGGACTGGCCAAGAGCATGGGACTGGACTCCGGGAAGACCACGGTCAAGCCTGAGATCAAGTATCGCTATGTCGACGTCCGGGACCCGGAGATGTACTTCGGAGACCAGAGCCCGCCGCAGGACCGGGGCAAGTTCTTTCTGCGTGTGGTCGAGGTCGAGTTCCCGCTGAATAATGCTCCAGCCACCAAGGCGAAAAAGAAACCATGACGGCGATTGACTTTCAAAAGCACGGGTTCTGGATCGCGCTGGGGGCCGTCCTGGTCTTGGAAGTGGGCTTCCTCGTCTTGTTTGTCTTCCCGGCCGACGGTAGCGTCTCCAAGCGGGAAGCCGCGATCAAGAGGCACCTGAACTCGCTCCAGCAGCAGTCGACGACAGGTGCGATCCCCAACGCACAGAATATCGCTGACGTCAACAGGCGTCATGCGCAGGCGGCTCGGTACTTGCTCCGGAGCGTGATTCATCTGGCGGGAATGGACCAGATGCATCTCGAGGGGCGGGTGGGTGGTATGGACCAGCCGGCTAGCATTCGCACTCACTTCGCCACGGTAGAGAGGAAGCTCAAGCAGCAGCTGGCCAAGGGAGAGGGTGTGTACGCCGGGTTGCGCCTGACGAACCACGCCGGGGAAATGGCCGGTGCCGCTTCGGTT
>CAZANL010000431.1:2438-4803 GCA_964486115.1 uncultured Planctomycetota bacterium | reverse complement strand
CGGGCCAGCGTGTACTCCCCCTTGTAAGTGGAGGAACCGTTGTCTCATGTCGTTTTTCACTCTTTTGGTCGAATTCAGCTGGCAGTACCTGGGGAGCCCTGCTGCGGTCAGACGTGCTCGTCCTCGTTCCACCTTGACTTTCACAGGGCCACGGCCAGCGAACCGATTAGGCAGGGTAAGCCCCGGTAGGAATTCGGGTCGTTGGCCAAACGGACGTAATACGACAATTAGCATTATGACTAGGGACCTAAAGCGTGATGGACACTGGTCGCCGGTGTGTGGTGCGTGCTATTATTCCGGACCCCGGCTGAAAGGAGCCCCATGGATCGACACGTCTTGACGCTGCTGTCATTGGTCGTCATTTTCGCCGCCTGCAGTAACGCTGTTCGGGATGTCCAGGTGGTTGACGATCGTGGGCCTGTGGCGGAGTCATCCACCACCGAAGAGCCCGCAGATGTCGCTGACCCGGCCAGTCTGTTCAAGCCGGTCAGCCAGCGGGTCTCCGTCGAAGATTGCCCCAACTGCAAGCCTGACATGTCCTACCAGCCGGGTGGCCCCCAGCCCTATGCCGGAACATTCTGTCCGATCTGCCAATCCGTGGGCAAGCTGTGGGGGACGATTCACTGGGAGGACGGCCATTACGACGCGCCTGGCTTCAGCGCGACCCGCAAGAAGAGGCCCACGGGCCAGCATAAGTTGATGGCCCGTCGCGGGGCCGAGATCGCCGCCGTGCGCAATGCCGTCCGCCTGGCGATGGCGATTCGCCTCGACGAAGACAACATGCTGGCGGTTCGCAGCGGCGAGATCCAGCTGGACGCTTTTGTCCGCGGCCATCAGGCGACCGCGGAGAAGTGGTACCCTGGCTCAGGTGAGCCGTGGTGTCGCAAGCACGTCAAGGTGCCGATGTATGGTGTCAGCGGGCTCAATGCGCGTGTCATCGACCACGTGTCCTCCAGCTACCGTCGCACGGCGAGTCTGTTTCAGGCCACCCGCCAGATCGTGATGACCGAGGAGGTGACCCACATCGTGGTCGACGCCCGCGAGTTGGAGGTCGGTCCGGCATTCGCGCCGAGGATTCTCACGAGCCAAGGCGAGATCGTCTATGACCTGCTCAGCGCCGATCTCGACACGATCAAGAAGGAGGGCTTGTTCAAGTATTACCGCAGCGACGAGCCGCTAGAGTTCGGCCTGTTGGTGCCACGATCGAACCGGTTTGCCCATGGTCTGCGGGACCACCCGCTGTTGGTCGCGGTACTGGACAGAGGTTGGCTGGTGGCTCAGCGGCGCACGCGTCGGCGTAAGCGCTGGCGTCCGGTCGTCGTCAAGGCCAGCAGCCAGGGCCAGGGTAAGAAGTGCGATGTTCTGATCAGCAAGAAGGACGCAGAGCGGATCGTCGCAGCCGAGAAGCGGAGTGGCACGCTGAGAAAGGCCAATGTCGTCGTGGTGGTGGGAACACGGGTTGCTGGAAAGCGCGGGCGGCGATCTAGCGGAACACGTTACGCTCGGCTAGACCTGCGCTAGAGGAGGGTGCCCTGGAAGGCCTGCGCCGCTGCCATCCGTCGCTCCTAGGGTTCTTGGTCCCGCTGACTCTGGGCGGGTTGCTGCTCGGACTTTGCAGCTGGAGTTTCTCCAGCTATCCGCTGGAGCGATTGGAGAACGTGACTTACGACTGGCGCTTCCGCTTACGCGGTTCGCGCAAGCCGTCCGACGAGGTTCTCGTGATCTATGTCGATGACGAGAGCCTGACCAAGCTGAAGATCGCCGGAGGGAGCCCGTCACGGGCCCAGTTCGCACGGGTGGTGGATGAATGTCTCGACAAGGGGGCGACCGTGGTTGGCCTGGACTACGTCCTGGCCGGCGAGACCCCATCGGATGCCGCGCTCGAGCAGGTGATGGGGGAGGAAACCAGCGCGGTCGTGCTGGCTTGCAACATCGCCCGCGGCGAGACGGGCTGGCAGATGCCGGACGAGCGATTTCAGCGTGTCGCGCTCGGCGTCGGCTTCATCAACTACTGGGCCGATAGCGACGGCTCGGTACGTCGAGCCAGATACCGGGCTCAACGCCTGGTCCCGGATGGTAAGGGCGGGATGGTTCGCACATGGGTCAACAGCTTCCCTCTGGAGCTGCTCTGTGTGCATCTGGATCTGACAACGCAAGAAATCGAAGACAGTTATGAGAAAAGCGGTCAAGCCTGGGAGCTGGATCTACCCGATCTGAACGATCGAACGAAAAAACGTCGGGTGCGATGGCCCTTCCCCAACGGGCTGGTCAATTTCATCGGGGCACGTGGCAGCTTCGAGACGGTCTCTTTCTGGAAGGTTCATCAGGGTCAGCTGGCAGGGGATCTGTACAAGGGCCGAGCGGT
>CAZANL010000431.1:0-2428 GCA_964486115.1 uncultured Planctomycetota bacterium | reverse complement strand
ACTGATCGGTGATGCGACCACCACCCGTTCGGGCTACGATTTCATTCACACACCGTTCACCACCCATCGGACGCGCATCGTCGACGGACAGCCGGTCGTTGCCGAAGACGCGATTCCCGGGGTGGAGTACCACGCCTCGACCTTGCAGACGATGCTCGAAGGGAGCTTCATCGAGCAGTCAAAGGGCAGATGGATGCAGCCGGTCTTGTTGCTGCTCAGCGTGTTGTTCGGATGGCTGATCTGCTGGAAGAAAATGCCGATCAGGCTGGTCGTTCTCCTGCCCGCACTGTTGAGTGTTCTGCTGGTCAGTTCGGCCTGGTTGCTCTTCGATCGGTGGCGGATCCGAATCGATGTGGTCCTGCCATTGCTTGGCGTGGGGCTGCAATTTGGCGGTGCGCTCGGCCTTGTGCTTTATCGACTCCGCAAATCGCGTCAGGAGATTTCCGGGCTGTTCGGCCGATATGTTTCGCAGAACTACGTAAACCTGCTGATCCAGAAGGTCTCCGAGGGGCAGGGCATCGATGGGCTGGTCGCTGGGGATCGGCGGGAGATCTCGGTTCTGTTTTCCGATGTCCGGGGATTTACTTCGCTTTCGGAGGCGACGGACCCCGCCACGGTCGCGCAAATACTGAGGGTATATTTCACGGGGATGATCCGTATCCTCCGCGAGGAATATCAGGCCACGATGGACAAGTTGCTCGGCGATGGGCTGATGGCATTCTACAATGCCCCCCTGCCTCAACAGGATCATGCCGCCCGCGCCGTAAGGTCAGCTCTGGCGATGCTGCAGGCCGTGGCGGAACTCGATCTCGATGAAATACTCGATGTCGATCAGATCGGGGATTTGGGCAGTGTGGGCGGTCAGGAGCGGTATCAACTCAAGATCGGCATCGGCATCAATACCGGTCTTGCGATCATCGGAGATCTCGGCTCGGAGACCTTCGCCGACTACACCGTGCTGGGCGACAGTGTCAATCTCGCCGCTCGGCTGGAAGCGCTGAACAAGATCTACGGGACCAGCATCTTGATCTCTGAGTATACATACGAGGCGGTCAAGACGGAGTTCACCTGTCGTCGTGTTGACCATGTGCGCGTCAAAGGACGCGTCGAGCCGGTCTGGATTTACGAAGTGATGTCTCTGGCCAGTCAGGTCACTCCCGGCCAACAGGCGCTCTGCGCCGCCTATGAGGGGGCCCTCAGCGCACGAGATTCGGGTGACGCGCAGCTGGCCGAATCAGAACTACAACGCCTGGTGTTGCGCCACCCCGATGATGGGCCGACCGCATACATGCTCTCGCAGATACGGGCCGTCCAGTCAGATTCCACGTCGAGTTAGCAGGTGACTGACAAGCGATACAGGGCTAGGCGCTAGGGGGCTTCGGTCGATCCGAAAAGGACCATGCTCGCTGAGAAACCATGCAGGAAACTCTTGGTGCCGATCGGGCCGATCTCTCCCTGAGCGAAGAAACCAGCCAGTGGCACGTCGCCCAGCTCGGCCTTGATCTGCAGCGTTGGGGGCTTCGAACATCCGGGTGCCTCGTCCGTTGCAGGTGAACAGCAGGGCACCGGCGACGTCTCCCTCTTCGGAACCTTGCGCGAGCATCAGCTGCAGGTCCTCGCTCGCGGTTGCCGCGTCCCGGACATGGAACTGGATTGTCTGCCCAACCCGTACGTGCTCCGTGATCGCAATCGAGCCGTGGTTCTGATCGATGCCCATGATGTTTCGGACGAGAAAATCACCTCGGGAGAACTGCTCCTGGTATTCGTTGATCACGCAGCCGATGTGGAGCGCTCGACGTGCAAGCTGCTGCTCTTCTTCTTTCAGCTGGAGAAAGATCTGCTGGAACTGCTCGAACGCTGGCTTGCCGCTCAACTCCTGGATCACGTTGTGCTGGCCCTTGGTCACAACGAGATGGCGACCGATCGGACGGCATCCCTGGCTGACGATGGTGCGGATCTCGACCGGGCCCCAGAGCAGCATACCGACCACCCCGTTCTCGTAAGCCTGGTTATTCAGGAAGAGACGATTCTTACCCGGACGTTGCCCTCCGCTGGCTACTCCACCGACCACGGACGCGCCCGGATACTCCTCTTCGAATTTCTCCAGAACCATCTGGGGCATTGATGAGAACGGTTCGGGAATCAGCAGGACCACCGGCGCTTGACCTTCGGTATCCGTAATCTCCGGCCAACCATGTAGTGCGATGTCGTCTTCATCCTGCTCGAACATGACGTGGAACGGCTGGATTTTCAGGTCGGGAACGTGGGCGGCCCATAGGGAGAGGGCGGGCTCCTCTTCGACTTCTCGCTGTTTGCCGACGATCGACTCACCGGTGCATCCGATCAGATGTGTGCTGTTCAGCCGCTTCATCAGCGCGGCCGGCAGGCTGTCCAGCCGGCCGTGGTGGTGGGGGGAGGAAAAGACCAC
>CAZANL010000430.1:0-4814 GCA_964486115.1 uncultured Planctomycetota bacterium | reverse complement strand
TGGACGCCAGAAAGCAGCTCGGCGACCGCCGGTCTGTCCGGTTGGACCAGCAGTTCCTGGATGGTCAGCGGGCTGTCGAGCAACTCGCGCACCAGCCGGATCCCCTCCACCAGGAACAGACCGTGCTGCCTGCGGTATTTTTTCTGACGCAGCGATCGCAGGAGACGGAGGCGAGCCTTTGGAATTGACATCTGATTGGATTGTACCACCTGGGGTGGGCTATACTTGGTCGGCCACAGCGGTCGGGGCTCTGTCGGAGGCTCCGATGCAGGACATATTCAAGATCTTCTCACGGGCTTATCGAGCCCTCCACCAGTCGAGCTACTTCGTGCTTCTGGCGGTCACGGTCGTGGTGCTGTGGGCATTCCGCCCGGGCACGCGCGCGCCGGTCCGGCCCGTTCTCCAGAAGGCGCCACAGCAGGAGTTTGTGCTGGTGATCGAAAAGGCGTCGCAGCAGATGATGCTCTACTGTGATGGCGCCCTGATGGCCATCCACCCGTGTGGGGTGGGGGCGTCGGACGCAGCGGACACGTTGCCGGGAACCTATCTGGTTCGCAGGACTTACCGCGACGAACATTACCGTCCGTACTTCCAGGCGACCCAGCAGGGCGCCGATCGCATACTGGAGATCGGGGTTGGCGACCAGCGTGACCGTTGGCCTCCCGGCTACGTGGTTCTGACGGATGCCGACCTGGAGCGTCTGGCGCCATTCATGACGCCCGGGACCCGCGTCGTCGTGCGCTGATCCCACCCAGTCCGTAGGTCTGGGTCTATCCGAGGGGCCTTCCAGAGCAGCCACACGCCTGCCGCTGTGCCCAGTCCGACGGCGATCTTGGTGGCTGTTACTTGAGCAGAATCGGGTTGATCCAGTCAGCCAGGTCGTTGACGTGGGCGTTGTCGGCGTAGTCGGCCTCGAGCGCGAGCGTCTTGGCCTTCTCGATCGGCACCTTGAGCAGCACTATTGGTGCTCCACCGCGCTGGACGGCGGTTTCCTTGACCACTTTGCCGTCGAGATAAACGCGGAAGATGACGCTGCCGCCGTCTCCCGCGTCGTCGTCGATGCCGATGACACAGCGGAATTGACGGTAGGGCTGATCGCTGATGTCGTAGCGGATCAGTGTCTTGGACTGCATGCCGATGCCCTTGGCGTAGGTCTTGCCCCGTAGCTTGAGTGGGCCGCCGCGCCGATTGAGGTCGAACCGTGGCATCCATTTGTAGCTGAAGAAGGGCGTGTGTTCGATCTTGATCGGCGTGCGGTCGGTCAGGTAGACGAAGCCTCCGTTCTTGAGGTGAATCGACTTGATTGCCGACAGGGCCACCTTGCGCTCGCTGCCGAAGAGGGTTTTGGTCCAGAGGATTCTCTCGGAGTACTTCAAGAGCCTCCCGTGGAAGCTGCTCCCATCCCAGCAGTTGATCTGCAGGTGGAACTTGTCGTAGGCCGGTCTCTGCTCGAGCGGCTCGATTTGGAGCCGATAGACCTCATTCAGCCGAAAGGACACGGTCTCGGAGTCGGTCTTCCACTCGAACAGGAAGCCGCTCTCGGTCTTCTTGATCCCTTCGAGCCGTCCGTAGGTATGGTCACCGTTTTTCAGGTAGAGCACGTCCTTGTTCTTTTTCGGCGTGAGGGGACGGATCCGCGTCGCGCTCTTCTGGTCGATCGGGAAGCGGATCTCGGTCAGGATCTCGGTGCCGAGCTTGATCCGCCCGCAGCTGTTGGTGTCCACGACCACGTCGTCGACCGTGCCGTCGATCAGCTTGCCGTAGTACTGGTCGCCGCCCACTAGACGAAAGCGGGTCGCCACGGCTGGCGTGTGTGACCCGTCGAAGCGGATCGTGAAAACTTTGTCCAACTTGATGGTTCGGGCCTTGCCCTCGACCTTGAGGCTCAGTTCATTCTCGGTCAGATCCAGGAGCTCGCCGCGGACCGCGCCGTCGATCGTTTCGACACGTATGTCGCTCCAGCCGAGCGACGGAAGCAGGAACAGCAGGGCCAGTGGTGCCAGAGAACTGCGCATGACATGTATCATCGGCTTCATGATACGGGGGGGGCGCAGGATTACCAAGCCCTGACATTTTGGCAGCCGCCTGCCAGACCATGCCAAAATGACAGCCCGCGGCGGGTGCCGGGGCGTGTGTGTAAGTCATTGATCCGAAGGGCCTTATGTCATCCCCTGGGCTTCTGCTGGATTTGGCACTGAGTTTGCACGCTGAGCACTCTTCCGGGGGGCGTCCGTCCACCGAGATCAAAGAACCAACAGCTGTCGGAACGTAAGGAGAAACAGATCATGGCTAAGCAGCTTGTCTTCGAGCAGGAGGCGCGTGAAGCGGTCCGGCTCGGCGTTGAGAAGCTCGCTCGCGCCGTCAAGAGCACCTTGGGCCCGAAGGGCCGCAACGCGGTCCTGGACAAGGGCTGGGGCGGTCCCCGGATCACCAAAGACGGTGTGACGGTGGCGGAGGAGATTGAACTTGAGGACCCGTGCGAGAATATCGGCGCGCAGATGGTCAAGGAAGTCGCCTCCAAGACTTCTGACGTAGCGGGTGATGGCACCACCACCGCGACCGTGCTCGGCGAGGCGATCTACTGCGCTGGCCTGAAGTACGTCACGGCTGGCGCCAATCCGATGTCACTGAACCGCGGCATTCACAAGGCGGTGGCTCAGGTCGTCGAGGGATTGCAGAGCAAGAGCCGGGATATATCGGGCCAGAAGGAAGTCGCCGAGGTGGCCACGATTGCCTCCAATAGTGACGCTGAGGTCGGCCAGATGATCGCCGAGGCGATGGACAAGGTCGGGCGGGATGGTGTGATCACCGTCGAAGAAGGCAAGGGCGCGGAGACCGATGTGACCGTTGTCGAAGGTATGGAGTTCGACCGCGGGTACCTCTCACCTCACTTCGTTACGGACAAGGAAGGGATGGTCGCGGTTCTCGACAGTCCGCTAGTGCTGATCCACGAGGAGAAGATCTCCAATGTGAAAAAGATCGTGCCGCTGCTGGAGAAGGTCTGCGAAGCCCGCCGCAAGCTGCTGATCATCGCCGAGGACCTCGATGGTGAGGCGCTGGCCACCTTGGTGGTCAACAAGCTGCGTGGCATCTGCGAGGTCTGCGCTGTCAAGGCACCCGGCTACGGGGCCCGTCGCAAGGCGATGATGCAGGACCTGGCGATCGTTACGGGTGGCAAGGCATTCTTCAAGGATCTGGGCCTGGACCTGGAGAAGATCGAGTTGGATGATCTTGGGACTGCCGATCGGATCACGATCGAGAGCGACCGAACGATCGTCTACAAGGGCGCCGGCAGCGATGCCGACATCAGCGCGCGAGTCGGTCAGATCCGGCGCGAGATCGAAGACACCGATTCCGACTACGACCGAGAGAAGCTGCAGGAGCGGCTGGCCAAGCTGACTGGCGGCATTGCACAGATCAATGTCGGCGCTGTGACCGAGACCGAGATGAAGGAAAAGAAAGCTCGTGTCGAAGACGCACTGCACGCCACTCGCGCCGCGATTGAAGAGGGTGTTCTGCCCGGCGGTGGGGTTGCGCTGACGCGTGCCTCGCTGAAGCTCGATGGCGTCGAGGTGGGAGACGATGACGAGAATCAGGGTGTGGCGATCGTCCGCGAGGCGATCACCGTTCCGCTACGCACGATTGCAGCCAATGCCGGAGCGGAGGGCGCGCTCGTCCTGCGCAAGGTGGTTGGCAGCGACAGCGAATCGTTTGGCTACGACGCCGCCAACGATCGGTACGGTGACATGTTCGAGTTCGGTATCGTCGACCCGACGAAAGTCGTGCGCAGTGCGCTACAGAACGCCGCAAGTGTAGCGGGCCTGCTGCTGACGACCGCCTGCCTGATCGCCGAGCTTCCCGAGGAGGAAGAGGACGACGATCACGATCATCATCATCACGGCCACATGGGCTACTAAACAACAGACAACAAGCAGCACCAAGGAGATATACAAAGATGACAACTATGACACAGGTCGGCATCCGCCCGCTGGACGATCGCGTCGTGATCGAGATCGTCGACGCCGAGGAGAGGACCAAGGGGGGGATCGTTCTCCCCGACACTGCCAAGGAAAAACCGCAGGAAGGCATCATCGTGGCTGCTGGTCCGGGTAAGCTCCTGGACAGCGGTGAGCGTGGCGCGCTGAGCGTCAAAGAAGGCGACCGAGTGATTTTCGGCAAGTACTCCGGCAACGACGTGACCGTGGACGGTCAGGAATTCAAGATCATGCGCGAGAGCGACATCCTGGCCAAGCTGAGTTAGGGAGACAACCATGGGCAAAAAACAACTGCTGTTCGAAGAGGATGCCGGCCGTAAGATCCTGGCTGGCGTGAGTATGTTGGCTCGCGCCGTCAAGGTGACGATGGGTCCGACCGGTAAGGTGGTGATTCTGGAAAAGGGCTTCGGTGGGCCGACCGTGACGAAGGACGGTGTGTCGGTTGCCAAGGAGATCGAGCTCGAGGATCCGTTCGAGAACATGGGCGCCAAGATGGTCAACGAGGTGGCGACCCGGACCTCCGACGTAGCTGGCGACGGAACCACGACGGCGACCGTGCTGGCAGAGGACATCTTTCGCCACGGGCTGCGCTACGTCACGACCGGTGTGAACCCGATGCGGCTCAAGCGCGGGATCGACCGGGCTGTCGCAGTGGCGGTGGACGAGGTGCAGAAGCTGTCTCGCGATGTGTCTGGCAAGACTGAGATCGCGCAGGTCGGCACCATCTCGGCCAACAGTGACGAGACGGTTGGCGAACTGCTCGCCGAGGCGATGGACAAGGTGGGTCAGGATGGCGTGATAACCGTCGAAGACTCGCAG
>CAZANL010000429.1:0-4824 GCA_964486115.1 uncultured Planctomycetota bacterium | reverse complement strand
CCGGCGAGGTGCTCAGTAAGCTGTGATACAATTGGTGCTCCCCTTTCAGGAGCCACGCCAATGAGCGAGATCGAGAGAAGTCTCCGCAAACAGCTGGTCAGCACGCTGGACTACGCCACACCAGTCGCCGTTCCGGCCGCCACGCCTGTCGCCCAGGTCATCGAGAAGATGCAGGACGAACGGGGAGGCTGCGCCTTGTTGACCGAGGGAGACCAACTTGTTGGCATCTTCACCGAGCGGGACGTGGTAGCCAAGATCCTCGGTGACGAGGCCAACCTGACCTGCCCGGTGTCCCAGTTCATGACCCCGAACCCCATCTGGGTGACGGCAGACGATCCGATCAGCAAGGCGATCTTTCAGATGCACCAGGGCGGATTCCGCTATGTTCCCGTGCTGGACCGCGAGGGAAGCCCCCGCGGTTACGTGGCGCATCGAGACATCATTCATTACCTGGTCGAGCACTTCTCTGGGCACGTGCTCAACCTGCCCCCCATGCAGGACCAGCAGAGCACCGCCCGAGAGGGCGGATAAGCGCCAGACTTCTGGAGAGAGCATCATGACCGCGACCACCAAGGAACTGCAGCAAGTCGACGGGGTGACGATCCTGTTCTGCGGCGACTCCGGTGACGGTATGCAGCTGACGGGCACCCAGTTCACCAGCACGTCGGCCTTGTTCGGCAATGATGTCAGCACCCTGCCGGACTTCCCCTCGGAGATCCGCGCGCCAGCAGGTTCGCTGGCCGGCGTGTCGGGATACCAGCTCAACTTCTCGAGCACCGAGATCCACACCCCCGGCGATCGCCCACAGGTGCTCGTCGCAATGAACCCGGCGGCGCTGCAGGTCAACCTGGCCAGCCTCGAACCCGGCGGCATCCTGATTGCCAACAGCGATGCCTTCGGCAAGAGCAACCTCAAAAAAGCGCTCTGCACCGAAAACCCGCTGGAGAACGAGGAGGTGCTGAACAACTACCGGGTTCACCCGGTCCCGATCACCACCCTGACCCTGAACGCTCTGGAAGACATCGACCTGCTCAAGCGGGGAAAAGAACGCTGCAAGAACTTCTTTGCTTTGGGCCTGCTCTACTGGCTATACAGCCGGCCGATCGAGCCGACAGTCGAGTGGATCGAGACCAAGTTCGGACGCAATCCGGCCGTTGCCGAGGCCAACCGCCTGGCACTCAAGGCAGGCTACCACTACGGCGAAACAACCGAGATGTTCGCGGTCCACTACGAGGTGCCGAAGGCCGACCCGATGCCGGGCACGTACCGGATCATCACCGGAAACGAAGCCGCAGCGCTCGGCTTCGCCACTGCGGCACGCCTGGCCGACAAACCGCTGGTCTACGGTACCTACCCCATCACGCCGGCCAGCGACATCCTGCACCACCTGGCCAAGCTCAAGCAGCTGGACATCCGCACGGTCCAGGCCGAAGACGAGATCGCGGGCATGGGCGTCACGCTGGGCGCGGCTTTTGCCGGAGCCTTCGCACTGACCGGCACCAGCGGCCCCGGCATCTGCCTCAAATCAGAAGCAATCGGACTGGCCGTGATGCTCGAGTTGCCGATGGTGATCGTCAACGTTCAGCGCGGGGGCCCATCGACGGGACTTCCGACCAAAACCGAGCAGTCTGACCTACTACAGGCGATGTACTGCCGCAACGGCGAGAGCCCGATCGCCATCATCGCACCCGCGCGGCCGAGTGAGTGCTTCACGATGGCCATCGAGGCATTCCGCATCGCCGTCAACCATATGGGCCCGGTGATCTACCTCAGCGATGGATACATCGCCAACGGCGCGGAACCCTGGCTGATCCCGTCCGTCGACGACATGGAGCCGATCCCGGTCGAGCATCTCACCGACCCCGAGGGCTTCCTGCCCTACCAGCGGGACGAGCAACACCTCTCGCGACCCTGGGTCATCCCAGGGACCCCTGGCATGGAGCACCGCCTGGGAGGCCTGGAGAAGCAGCAGGAGACGGGAAACGTGTGCTATATCCCGGAGAATCACCAGCAGATGTGCACGATCAGGGAACAGAAGGTGGCGCGCATCGCCAACGACATCCCCGAGCAGGAGGTGGAGGGAGCCCAGGAGGGGCGGGTCCTGGTCCTCAGCTGGGGCGGCACCTATGGCGCGACGGTGAGCGCGGTCAACCGCCTGCATGGCGCCGGCCACGCCGTCGGCCTGGCACATCTGCGCTACCTCAATCCCTTCCCCAGCAACCTCGGTCAGATCATCGAGCGCTTCGAGAAAGTGCTGATCCCCGAGTTGAACTTCGGACAGCTGGCCCTGCTGATCCGCGCCCGCTACATGACCGATGCCGTGTCCTTGTGCAAGGTCCAGGGACAACCCTTCGTGATTTCCGAGATCGAAGCCAAGATCCAGGAGTTGCTATGAGCACTGCAACCACCGAAAAGCCGAAACTGACCCGCAAGGACTTCACCTCCGACCAAGACGTGCGCTGGTGCCCAGGCTGCGGAGACTACGCCATCCTGGCTCAGATACAGAAGACCTTGCCCACCCTGGGAGTTCCCAAGGAGAAGATCGTGTTCATCTCGGGCATCGGTTGTTCCAGCCGTTTCCCGTACTACATGAACACATACGGGATACACACGATCCACGGCCGCGCACCGACGATTGCAACCGGGATCAAGGCAGCCAACCCGGAGTTGATGGTCTGGGTCATCACGGGGGATGGGGATGGTCTGTCGATCGGCGGCAATCACCTGCTGCACGCGATCCGGCGCAACGTCGACCTGAACATCGTGTTGTTCAATAACCGCATCTATGGCCTGACCAAGGGGCAATACTCACCGACATCCGAGCTGGGAAAGAGAACGAAGTCGTCGCCATACGGCTCGATCGACAACCCGGTCAACCCGATCGGCGTGGCAATCGGCGCGGAGGCCAGCTTCATCGCGCGCACCATCGACACCCATCAGAAGCACATGTCGGAGATGTTCCAGCGCGCTGCGGCGCACAAGGGGACCTCGTTCATCGAGGTATTCCAGAACTGCCTGATCTTCAACGACAAGGCATTCGGGTTCGTCACCGACCCCAACACCAAGGCGGACAACTCCCTCATCTTGGAACATGGCAAGCCACTGAAATTCGGCAAGGATCTGGAGAAGGGAATCCGACTCAACGGCCTCACACCCGAGGTGGTCAGCCTCTCCGACGTGGACGAGTCGGAGTTGATGGTCCACGACGAGGAGGCGCGCGAGCCGACGATGGCCTACTTCCTCTCGCGGATGAATTACCCGGACTACCCCACGCCGATCGGTGTCCTGCGCGCCGTCGAAAAACCGGTCTACGATCAACTGCTGATGGAGCAGGTCGAGCAGGCCCGACAGACGGGCAACACCGATCTCGCGGCGATCTACCGGCAGGGCAACACCTGGGAGGTCGAGTAATGCTCTGCCCAGCGTGCAGTGCCGACAATCTCCCTGGAGCCGACAACTGCGAGGAGTGCTTCGCACCGCTGACTCACGAGGATATTCCGCAGCCGACCAGCCGGATCGAGAAGAGCATGATGTGCGATCAGATCCAGACGCTGAACCCGCCCCAGGCGCTCTCGGTCAGCCCTACCGCGTCACTCAACAAAGCGATCGCCGTGATGCGCGAGAAGCACATCGGCTGTGTGCTGATTGCCGATGACGCCGGCGCACTGCTCGGCATCCTCAGCGAGCGTGACCTGCTCAACCGCGTGGCCAACAAACGGGTCGACCTCGACCAGGCAACGGTCAGTCAGTACATGACGACCAACCCTGAAACCCTCGTACCCGAAAGCTTCATCTCATACGCCTTGCACCGGATGATGGTCGGCGACTTCCGCCACTTGCCCGTGCTCGAGGAAGGCAGCCCAACCGCGATCATCTCCTCGCGGGACATCCTCAACTACATCGAGGGCCACTTTCACGAAACCGTGACCAGGCGCTACGACAAAAAGATGGTGCAGGAAAAGCTCAAGCAACTCGCTGCCGAGCGGGCAGCAAAAGAGCAGAAAGACACGAACGGTTAGGGTCCCACGTCCCGCAGCGCCATCAGCAAATCGACCACTCGCGTGCAGTCCAGTCGCTGCGGCAGAATGAGGACCAGCAGTTCACGGCCGTCTCGCGCGTAGATGAAAGCCCTGTTGTTGGGGTAGATGTCGACCCGATCCACCTCCCTCAGCAAGATCGCCCGTTCGCCCCCCGCCCAGTGATAGAGCACCCGGTCCTGCAATACCTGCACGTCGCTCACGTGCACGGCCTTCTCCAGGATCCGCACCAGCAGCGCACGAGCCTGCACCACCGAGTGACGGTCGAGCATGCGCGGATTCGACTCGTACGGCATGGGTGTGGGACATCCACCGAGCAGAGCGGCGGCGAGCAAGATCAGCAAGCGGCACATGTTGGGAGGACGACGGGCCTCGAAATCAGCCATCTGCTATTCCAGGTTTGCGTGACGCCGCTCGAGATCCTGCTCGCTGATCCAAAGCTGATGCCGGATCTCGCCTACTAGCAGGTCGAAGTAGAGCAGCAAGGATATCTCGAACAAGCCACCCAGCGGAAACGGGTTGTCGTCGAGATCGAAAGCGGGCAAGCAGGTCGACCAGTCCGCTTGCCCCGCCAGGGTAGAGCCTGATATACCAATAATCGCAACCACGCGGGCTCCCGCCTCGCGTGCAACCTGAAGGTGGCGCAGCGGCGTGCGGCTGCCACCGGTCCCGGAGGCCGCAACTAGCAGGTCACCTTCGATGATCGCCGGAGAGGTGGAGTCTCCGGCCACATGGACGGCCAGGCCGATCTGGGCCAACCGCATGGCCAAGGCCTTGACCATCAGCT
>CAZANL010000428.1:0-4833 GCA_964486115.1 uncultured Planctomycetota bacterium | reverse complement strand
TCTCCGTCGCGGCATCGGCAAGGGCCAGACCCAGCTTGCGATAGCCGGCGGTTGACAGGTGCATTGGATCGTCGACTCGCAAGAAGTCACCGGGACCGGTGGCCAGCCGAGCCCCGTCGAGCAACATCGTCTGCTCTTCATCTGCCAGGCGGCGGACGAGGTCCATCTGCCGGCGATGCTCTGGATGATCCCCCCGCGCAGGCAAAGTAACGAACACGGGGAGTGCCTTGGCACGGCGCACGACATCCAGCAGGCGACGCAGATATCGCTCCGACCGAGCCGGGCGAAGCCTCGGAGAGCGCCCCGCCCCTTTGTCCTCAACCGAGCGCCAGCTGAGCAAGAGGCTGCGCGACAACAGACGCGCAGTCCAGCTGGGCTGGGGACCCGGCAAGTAGTCGTCGTCCTCCCGTCCACTCTGCGCGTGTGCCAGGTCATTCCAACCATATGCAATCAACACCACGTCCGGCTGGAGCTCACGATAATGCTGTTCGAACGCAATCAGTCCTTGATAGCTGCTATACCCCGGGACGCCGGCATTGACCACCTCGACGCCCGGCAGCTGCAATTCGAGCCGCAGCGCATGTTCGAGCACTCTCGGGTAAGCCTGGTCGACAGGCACACCGATACCGTAGGTGCACGAGTCACCCAGACAGAGGATTCGATAGGCGCCGCTGACGGGAGTTGGCGTCACCATGTCGTTGTTCAGCCCCAGGTCGTTGTGACGACGCATCCGATCGTCGAACCCCGGGCGAAGCCGCCAGCCCAGCGCCTTGTCGTAGAGCAGCCAGGTAGAAAGGTGGCGAGCGGTCGGAAACGGCTGCGCACCGCCCGGAATCAGCCTGTCTTGACCTAGCAGACGAACTCCCCCCTCGGCCAGTAACACAACGGCCAGTACCACGACAAAGCCGTAAGTCAGCTTCCGCCAACGCGACAGCTCCTCACTCGACACGCAGCTGATTCTCCGCATCGGCCTCGTCCCGCTTGAGCCGCTGGATCGCTTCCCCCAGACGTTTCGCAAGCGATCTGTGCCCTTGGCTGGCGTGCAGAACCTGTCGCATCAGCTGCACGGTCAGGCGAATCGTGCGGATCGAGTCTCCGTCCGAGAGTGTCGTCAACTTGTTGATCTCGGCGAGAGAAGCGCCCCGGCTCCAGGCAAACATCACGCTACCGATCGAGAAGTCCGGTTGCTTGCTCAGCTCGTGAACCCCAATCCGACCCTCCACACGACGCAGAAACCGGATCTCACGCTGCACACGTCGAGATAGTGGCTTGATCACTTCATGGTAGCGGTCGGAGAACCAAACCCGCTTCTTTCCCTCGTAGATCAACGCACCGAGTACCAGCGCCAGCTGATCACAATCAAGCTCCTCGAACGCTCCGGCGAAATATAGCTGCGTGACCTGCATCTCATAGCCGTTGATCTTGGCGGCAAATCTCCCCCGAGGGGTCAACTCGCGCTGTTCGTCCAGATAGCCCAGTTCGCCGAGCAGCTCGATCTTTCGTTCGAGATTCTTGCTCCGCCGGCGGGTCAGCGCCTCGGCCGCCTGAGGTTTGTGCTGCATCAACTGGAAGCGGCCGAGAGACTTCTTCTCCGCCTCGAATATCTCCTCGCCGAGGCGATCCAGCAAGTTGAGAATCGTACTGTAAGAGAGGTTGAGTTGACTGGTCACCGGCTTGACCCGGCCACTGAGAATCTGCCGTAGATTGCGGTAGTTGAGGTGCTCCAGCGACATCAGGTTGATGTGGACATGTCCGCACAGATCCATGCCACGTCGACCGGCGCGTCCGGCCATCTGCTGAAACTCGAGAGCACCCATCGGGCGGAAATCGATCCCATCGAACTTCTCCATCGCGTCGAACACCACCGCGCAGGCCGGCATGTTCACCCCCAGCGCAAACGTCTCTGTCGCAAAGAGAAGCTTGATCATTCCTTTCGTGAAAAGACGCTCGACGATCTCCTTGAACATCGGCAACATCCCAGCATGGTGGTAGGCAATGCCTCGGCGCCACAGAACACTAAGCTGGGATCCTTCAAGATGGCCCTCGACACCGTAGCGCTGGGTCAGTGTCTGAACCTCCTCCTCCAACGCCTGCTCCTCAGCCTCTGTCAGCAGGCGCCGTTTCCGATTGCGCCAGGCCTTGATCTCGCACTCCCGACGGCTGAAGGCGAAGTAGAGACACGGCAGCCGCAGCTCCTTCACGCAGTGCTCGAGCAACGCTTCTGAGCCACGACGGGCCAGCTTGATCGAGAACTTGTGGCCACGCGGGAACTTGGTCTTGAGTTGCTTGATGCCGAACACGCCTCGCTTGTCAGCGTAGAAGTAGTACTTCAGCGGCACGGGACGCTTTGTCTCCTGAACAACAGTCACCGGCTCGCCTCGCAGCTCCTCGATCCAGCTCGCCATCTCGACGATATTCGGGATCGTCGCCGAGAGGGCCAGAACGCGAATCTGGGGCGGAGCGAAGATCAAGCTCTCCTCCCAGACCGTGCCGCGGTCCAGGTCGCTAAGATAGTGCACCTCGTCGAAGATGCAGTACCGCACGGCCGCATAGCGCTCCGGGTTCTCGAGAATCGCGTTGCGGAAGATCTCGGTCGTCATGATCAACACCGGAGCATCCGGCGTCAGGCTCACGTCCCCCGTGACAATCCCGATCTTGTCCCCGTGAACCGCATAAAAGTCGCGGTACTTCTGATTGGACAGAGCCTTGATCGGAGAGGTGTAGATCACTCGGTGGCCAGTGGCCAAGGCCTGCTCGATGGCGTACTCGGCGATCACCGTCTTTCCCGCACCCGTCGGGGCAGAGACGACCAGTGATCGGTTATTGTCGATGGCCTCGAACGCACGGACCTGAAACGAATCCAAGGTCAGCCCGTGGAACGAGCGGCCGGCTACTCGAGGCTCGCTCATCAATTCAGTTTCTCGTTCAGTCTGGGATAGCCGGGGCAATCCGATCCCACCCTGGCAAGGATCTTCGCAGTGGAATCCTCATTTTTCAACGACGTCCGGGAATGCTGTCGAGGATCCGCTGTATCAGCTCCCGATACAGATCCGGTTCTTTGACCACGAAGACGACGACAATAGCACGCTCCCCGTCGACCCAGCCGTGCAATTGGAACAAGTCCTCTCCGATCCCCTGGGCCTTGAGGGACGCCCTCAGTTGATTCGAAAGCACATCCAGCGGGTCCTCCTTCCGAATCGTGACCAGCATCCAACACGACATATAGCGCATCGGTTCGCCATAGGCCAGCCTACCCTGCTCCTGCTTTTCACTCAGCGGGACCCAGAAGCGCGGCACCTGTACGTCGACTTCCGTGCCGGGTATCCTGCGGCCCTGCATCGGCGGCAGGCGCCTGGGATACCCGCCCTCGACCACGTTGCGCCCGATCATCCAGAAAGACCAGATCACGATCCCCAACATGAGTGCAATCCCGAGCGCCATCGCCACCTGCACGTGCACTGGAGTGCGCTCGCGATATGACTCCGGGTACGCTAGCCATCCCAGTGCAAACCCAGCCACCCCCCCGCCAATATGGCCGGCGTTGTCGATGGCGGGGAAGAGAAACCCCATGCCCAGCACCATCACGGCCATCATCACCAGCTGCCGCAGGATGTTCCGCCGCATCGCATCCGGCAGTGTGGAGTCCTTGCGCATGCAGGCCGCAATGGCCAGCCCCAGCAGACCGCAGATCGCACCGGAAGCCCCAACCGACAAATCATAGCTGCCGGTCATCAAGCTCAGCCCAGAACCGGCCAGCCCACTGAGCAGGTAAAGCACCAGCATCTTCGAGCGCCCATAGAGACGTTCGACGATGCCACCCAGCATGTGGAGCGCGTAGCCATTGAAGATGATATGCAGCAAGTCGGCATGCAAGAACTGAGCGCCAACCAACCGCCAGTACTGTCCATCGAGGACCATCCACTTGACCAGCGCCCCATAAACGATCAGCACCCGGTGCCGAGCGACCCCGAGGGGGCCGTCCACCCCCACATAGCGCCACAACTCAGGCCATACGGTAAGCACGTAGACCAGCACGTTGACCAGCAGCAGGGCCTGCGTGACTCGAGGCGGGCCTTGGTCGAAGATCCGAGTCGGGGCAGCTGGTCTGATCGGCTGCAACCCCTGCAGGAATACCGCTATCGCCTGAACCTCCTGAGCCGGCCTCGGATGAGCCACACGCCCGGCCTGATGAGATTCGAGAGCCGCGGCATGCGCTCCGGCGATCTTCCGAGCCAGGCTCTCATCTACCCGTTGGGCTCTACCCCTTGCCATCTCGAACCACGGGATCGCGGCCTGGTAGTCACCATTGTTCTCGTGCGCAATCGCAATCCAGTACGGTTCGAGCACCGCCTCATATCGCCCGAGAATATCCCGCTGCTTTTCGAATAGCGAGACCACCATGGCCGGCGTGCCAAAGCGCGCTGCCAGGCAAACCCGACCCAGCAATGCCAGCTCCAGCGCCTCTGCGCCCGGCTGCTCGAGTACTTGCTGACAGGCCATCCCATGCGACAGATCAGCGACCTGGCAATAGGCACGGACCATTGCATAAGCCAACAACTCTCCCACCTCGTCGTCCTTCGGAGAGGACGCCTCATAGACCAGGATCGCTGACTTCCAGTCCTGCTTGTCCACCAGCAGTTGAACCAGCTGGTCGACCGCAGCCATCCGCTGAACAGGGTTCGTAACCTGCTGCAGAGTCTCGCTGAACATGATCTGTGCTCGCTCGATGTCGCCCGACACGAGGACCCTCAGGCCCCTGATCAAGCGCAGCTGCAGCAAATCTCCCGGCGACCAGGTGAGGATCCACAGCAAGCGTGAGAAGAACATCGAGGC
>CAZANL010000427.1:0-4841 GCA_964486115.1 uncultured Planctomycetota bacterium | reverse complement strand
CCAGCATCTCTTCGGGGTAGCCTGTCTTTTCAGCGACGACGGCGAGCATCAACCCGGCCAGGTCGATCGGCGGGGCGGCGCTGGGGGCCGTCGCTGCGGCTGCCGGAGCAGTCGCAGCTGTGGCCGCTGGGGCGTTGCGGGCCATGTAGTCGACGATCTCGCCGAGGGTGCGCAGGCTGCCCAGCTCGGCCGGATCGACGTCGGGCAGGCCCGGCGCGCGCTCCTGCATCGCCGAGAGGATCTCGACGCGCTTGATCGAGTCGATGCCGAGCTCCGACTCCAGCTCCATCTCGAGGCCCAGCATCTCTTCGGGGTAGCCTGTCTTTTCAGCGACGACGGCGAGCATCAACCCCGCCAGGTCAATGACGGGCGAAGTCGCAGGCGCGGCCGGGGCCTGGGCAGTTGTGGCCGGCGAAGGGGTGGGCGCGGCTGTTGGCATCGCGGAGGCTACGGAAGTCGGTGTGGGTGAGGGCGCCGTCGCCACGGGCGCAGGCGTCGACTGCATCGGAGTGGCGGTCGCCTGCATCGGTGTCGGGGCCGTCTGTAGCGGAGCGCTGAATGGCGCTGCCGGCATAGTCGGCATGGGGTCTCCGCCGATCAGCGACTGCAGGCCGGCCAGCGACTGTTCGGCGACGCGCAGGAACTGTAGATGGGCGTCGGCTGTCTGTCGCTGCAGATCCTGAAAGGCCTCGATCCATTGGAGGCTCTCAGCGGCGGCGGGCTGGGCTGGCGGGAGTGTACTCGTCGGTGTCGTCATCGGAACAGGCTCCTGTCGCGGCGGATTGGGCTGTGGCAGCCCTGCCGCGCCGCCCTCGGGCGGGTACGGTTTATCGTGGTTGACGCCGGAAAGCTCGATGGCCAGCTTGGGGGCGACTCGTGTGCGAGGGTCGTCGATGGGACGGACATTTCCCCAGAGAGCGCCCAACTCGAGCGGATTGCCGTGCGCGATCAGTCGGGCCAGTCCGTGCCACAGTGCGGTCAGGCCGTGCTGGCCCTTGCGGTCGAGGTTGACGGCCAGGTGTGGCTGCTCGCCGAGGATGTCACCGACCAGATTCGACAGCACGCTGCTCGGTCCGACCTCGACGAAGGTTCGGATGCCGGCGGCGTACATCGCCCGGATCTGCTCGACGAACCGGACCGGCTGGGCCAGCTGTCCGGCCAGTTTTTGGCGAATCGCGTCGGACGCCTCGTCATACGGCGCCGCGCTGCTGTTGGCGTAGACCGGGATGGCCGGTGTGCGGACGGCGATGCCGCGCAAGAAGTCTGCGAAGGGCTGGCTGGCCCCGCTGACCAGAGGGGAGTGAAAGGCGGTCGCGACTGGCAGTCGTCGGCAGCTGATGCCTCGCTTGCCGAGCATGGCCTCGACCTGTTCGATCGATGAGGTGGGGCCGGAAAGGACGGCCTGGTTGGGGGAGTTGTGGTTGGCGATCACCACGTCCGCTGGCAGCAGTGAGGCGAGCTGGTCGGCCGGGTGGGCCACCGCCGTCATCGAGCCGGATGTCGAGGCCGCTGTCTCGGCCATCAGTTCTCCTCGCTTGCGTGCGACGCCCAGCAGGCCGGTCTCATCCAGAGCGTTAGCAGCGCAGAGGGCTGTGACCTCGCCAAAGCTGTGACCGCCGACACAATCGGGATGGAGCCCTAGTTGCCGCAGGACCGCGAGCTGGGCCAGGCTGGCCGCACCGAGTGCGGGCTGGGCCCATTCGGTCGCGGTCAGTCGACGGGTCTGTTCGTCCAGGTCCGAGTCCTCGAAAACCGGCCGGGGGAAGACCACGTCGTGCAGACGATACTCGGGGTCGAACTGCGCGTTGGCTGCCCGGTCCCATACCTTACGTGCCACATCGAATGCCAGTGCCAGGTCGGTACCCATGCCGAGGTACTGGCTGCCCTGGCCGGGGAAAAGGAAAGCGATCTTGCCCGGCGAGGAGGCATTGGCGTAGTACCAGCCGACGGGTGAGTTGTGTTCCCTCCCGGGATTGGACGAGATCGCCGCGGCAGCGTCTGTCAGCTTCTTGCGTAGGTCGTCGAGGTCGCTTGCCACGATCGCCAGACGAGCGGGTTGTGTCGCGTCGTACGCTTCCTGAGTCGTGCGCGCCAGGAAGGACAGGCTGTCCTGTGTCTGGAACCCATGGGTCAGCTCCCGGCACCGTGTGGCCAGAGACTCCGGTCGATCGGCCGACAAGGTGATCAGCTGAGTCGGTGTGGGACGAAAGCGCCGAGCCGCCGTGCTCTCACCGAGATATTCTTCCAGGGTCACGTGGAAGTTGCTGCCGCCGAAGCCAAATGAGCTGACCGAGGCCCGGCGGGGGTGCGCCGCGTCGCGGATCCAAGGGCGGGAGCGGGTGTTGAGGTAGAACGGACTCTGTTCGATGTCGAGCTTGGGGTTCGGCCGCTCGACCTTGATCGTCGGCGGCAGGATCTTGTGATGCAGAGCCATCACCGCCTTGAACAGGGAGGCTGCCCCGGCTGCGCCTTTGGTGTGGCCGATCTGGGATTTGATGCTGCCCAGAGCGCACCACTGGGTGTCGTTGCGCTGGGTTTCGCCGAAGACCAGCGAGAGTCCGCCGAACTCGGCTGCGTCGCCCGCCGTCGTCCCGGTGCCGTGCGCCTCTACCAGCTCGACGGTTTCCGGGCCGTAGCCTGCGTTCTGGTAGGAGCGCCGTAGCGCCCGGGCTTGCCCGGAGGAGCTCGGAGCATAGACGCTCTTGGCCTTGCCGTCCGAGCTGCTGCCCATGCCGCGGATCACGGCATAGATCTGGTCGCCGTCCCGCTCGGCATCGTCGAGGCGCTTGAGTGCGAGCATTCCCAGCCCCTCGCCCATCATCGTGCCGTCGGCCTGGTCCGAGAAGGGGCGGCAATCGCCGGTGGCGGAGAGCGCCGGGGTCTTGCTGAAGCACATGTACATCAGGATGTCGTTGAGCGTGTCTACGCCGCCGGTGATGCAGAGGTCCGACTGGTGCAGGTACAGTTCGTTGAGGGCCATCGACAGCGCCGACTGGGAGCTGGCGCAGGCCGCGTCGACGACGCAGTTGGTGCCGCCGAGGTCGAAGCGGTTGGCGATCCGACCCGCGACCACGTTGCCCAGCAGCCCGGGGAAGGAGGCCTCGGTCCAGGGCACGTACTGGTCGGCGATCTGCTGGCAGATCTGCTGTGCTTCGCTCTCGGGCACGCCACACTCGCGCAGCGCCTTGAGCCACAGCGGACGCTGCAGCCGGGAACCCAGATGCACCACCAGCTCGGTGGCGCCGGTCGCGCCGAGGATGACGCTGACACGGTCCTTGTCCATCTGCTCGAACTGGCCGTCGGTCGCGTCGTCGAGGACCTGCTTGGCCACGATCAGCGCCAGCAGCTGGCATGTGTCAGTGGCCTGGACCAGGCTCGGCGGCGTGCCGAAGCCCATGCAGTCATAGGCTACGGGATCGATGAACGCGCCTCGTTTACAGTAGGTCTTGTCCGGAGCCGCGGGATCTGGATCGTAGTAATCCTCGATCAGCCAGTGGCTCTCCGGGACGTCGCGCATATGGTCGGTGCCGGCCAGGATATCTTGCCAGAAGCCGGCCGCGTCGGTCGACCCGGGGAACAGGGCTCCCACACCGACCACGGCGATGGCTGGGTACTGGATCTTGTTCTCGGTCATCTCAAGCAAGCTCTCTCGGACGGAATTCGAATGCCTGCGGCGGCAAGGGGACACCGTAGTTTCGCAGCTGCTGGGCGCGGGTGATCACTGCAGCGCCTTCCAGCAGGTTGCGAGCGATCTGGACCACGGTGCGGTTCTGGGGCGGCTCCAGGAACGAGTCGGCGACCCACGCGTTGAAGGCGCCCATTGCCGGTCCGCACCAGAGCTGGTAGTCGATCTTGCGCTCGGTCGTGCCGGTGATCGGCCAGCGGCTCGTGCTGCCGACGTACCAGCGAAAGACCAGCGCCATCTTGTGCTTCGGGTCCTTGTCAGCGCGCTCCGCTTCGCGCGGGTTGCGCTCCGCCCAGAAGGCGCGGGTCCCTTCCCAGATCTCCGCTATGGGCGCGCGGAACAGCTGTTTCTCGAGTCTGGCCATCACGTCTGACGGGATCGCTTCGAGTGAGGGGTAGGCTGCGTAGAGGTCATAGAGTTGCTGGGCTCGGGGGCCGAACATCGTGCCCCGCTTGAGCACCTGGACCTTGACGCCCAGCTCGAACATGTCGGCCGAGGGAGCCATCATCACGTCACCCATGCGGGTTTCGGCGAGCAGGGCCTTGGCGTCGGTCGACACGCCCGACTCGACCGCACTCTGATTGACCGATCCGGTGAGCACATAGGCCGCTCCCAGCGCGAAGGCTCCCGCCACGGCGGAGGGAGTGCCGAGCCCGCCGGCGGCGCCGATGCGGATTGGCCGAGTGTACCCGTGCTTGGCCGCGATCCGGTCCCGTAGTGAGGTGATCGTCGAAAAGAGCGCGGTCAGGATCTGATTGTCGGTGTGACCGCCTGAGTCGGCCTCCGTCGTGATGTCTTCGGCCACCGGCAGATGGCGAGCTAGCTGGGCTTCCTGCGGGGTCAGCCACTGCCGCGCAACCAGCGCGTCGAGCATTTCACCAGGCGGTGGCGACATGAAGTGGGCGGCTGTCTCGGGCCGAGAGATCTTGGCGAAGACATGGTTGTTGCGCATGATCTGCCCGTCAGGGGCTGTTCGCAGGCCGCACATCGCGTAACGCACGATGGATGGGGTCAAGGCCATGTAGGCGGAGGCGGAGACCCGGCGAACGCCGCGTCGCAGCAGCAGCTCGGCCATCCCCTCCTCGAGCTGTGGTTCTTGCGGTGAGTGAATCAGGTTGCAACCCCAGGGTTTGTTGCCCAGGGCCTGCTCGATCTC
>CAZANL010000426.1:0-4845 GCA_964486115.1 uncultured Planctomycetota bacterium | reverse complement strand
CCGGCGGCTGGTCGGGATTGTTGCGCACCACTGCCGGACGTCGATCGGTGGACGCCGCCGCGCCATAGAAGTAGATCGGCAGCCCGTGAGTGTCGGCGATCCTCTGCGCCGCCTCGCGGGCCAGTGCAACCGTCTCCTCGACACCGATGCCGCGATAGGGGATGAACGGCAGCACGTCGATCGCACCGATCCTGGGGTGCACACCCTGGTGGGGCGAGATGTCGATCAGCCGGAGCGCCACGTCCGCCATCTCGATCGCCGCGTCGCGCACCGCCACCGGCTCGCCGACGAAGCTGACCACCGAGCGGTTGTGGTCTTTGTCGATGTGCCGGTCAAGCACCCACACCCCTGGAACCGATTCGATCGCCTCGAGAATCGCATCGAGCGTCTCGGTGTCACGTCCCTCGGAGAAGTTGGGGACGCACTCGACGAGCTTCGTGGGGTTGCTCATTCCCGTTCCAAAATCACCTGGCCCGCCTTGACAACGGTGCGCACGTGGTTCTCTCCGTAGTGGTAAGGCAGCACCTGGTGGTTGCTCACGTCGTGGATCACCAGGTCCGCTTGTTTGCCCGGCACCAGGCTGCCGATCCGCTCGTCGAGGGCCAGTGCGCAAGCGGCGTTGTGGGTCGCGGCGCAGATCGCTTCCGCGGCAGTCAGCCGTAAGGAGATCATTGCGAGGCTGAGGATCATTCCCATCGAACGTGTCATCGACGTGCCGGGGTTGAAGTCGGTCGCCAGAGCAACCGGAACGCCAGCGCTGATCAGTGCCCGTGCCGGTGCGAACTGGGTTTTGCCGAGATGAAATATCGTGCCAGGGAGGAGCACGGCAACCACGCCCGCGGCGGCCAGGCCGTCGATGTCGCCCGGGCTGATCTGCACCAGGTGGTCGGCCGAGATGGCGCCGACCTCAGCTGCCACACGGGAGCCGCCGGAGGCCTCGAGTTCGTCAGCGTGTATCTTGGGCAGCAGGCCGTGCATCTTGCCTGCTTCGAGGATGCGGATGCTCTCGTCCGGGGTGAACACGCCCGTTTCGCAGAAGACGTCGCAGAATCGGGCCAGCCTGGCCTCCGCCACCGCGGGTATCATCTCGTTGACGACCAGGTCGACGTATCCGTTCCTGTCATCCTTGTACTCAGCAGGAATCTCGTGGGCCCCCAAGAATGTCGGGGTCAGCTCCAGCGAGAGATCGTTGGCGGCCCGCTGGATGATACGCAGGCTCTTGAGTTCGTCCTCGAGCGTCAGGCCATAGCCCGATTTGGCCTCCACCGTCGTCGTGCCCAGAGCGGCGAAGCCCGACAGACGATTGCGGGTTAGAGTGTACAGCGACTCCTCTGTGGTCTCGCGCAGTCGCCTTACCGAGTTGTGGATGCCGCCGCCCGCAGCGGCAATCTCCATGTAGGACATTCCGCCCAGCCGCATCTGGAACTCATCTTCGCGGGTCGCCGCGAAGACGGGGTGTGTGTGGGGGTCGATGAAGCCTGGCATAACAGTCCGGCCGCCGGCGTCGATCTGGCGCTGGCCCTTGTACTGCAGTAGCACCGTTTCGCTGGGCCCGGCAGCGAGGATCAGTCCGTCGTCGATCGCGACGGCGCCGTCGGGGATGATGCCGAGCTCCGACATCGCTGCGCCGGTGCGTGGTCCCTCGGGTCCAGCAAGGGTGACGAGCTCCGACGCCCCGTGAATCAGCAGGTCGACTTCTTTCATGCAGCTCGCTCTCCCTGGTTCCGGACAGGTGTCCTCGAGCCCTTCGCCCGCGTCCTGCCGTGGTGCCCAGCCGGGGTCGGCCGGGTCTCTGGTGCAGCCCTGTAGACAATCGCAACGAGTACCGGTGACGGGGGTGCCTAGGCCATCGGGATCTTGATGTCCTTTCTGCGGGCGACCTCGATCGCCTTCTCATAGCCAGCGTCGACATGTCGCACGACGCCGATGCCGGGGTCGTTGGTCAGGACTCGCTCGAGCCGCTTGTCCGCCTCCGGAGTGCCGTCGGCACAGACCACCATACCGGCATGCTGCGAGTAACCGATCCCGACACCGCCCCCGTGGTGCATCGAGACCCATGTCGCGCCTGACGCCGTGTTGAGCAGAGCGTTGAGCATCGGCCAGTCGGCAATCGCGTCTGAGCCATCTTTCATGGCTTCTGTCTCGCGGTTGGGGCTGGCCACCGAGCCGCAGTCCAGGTGGTCACGCCCGATCACGACCGGCGCGCTGAGTTCACCAGAGGCCACCAGCTCGTTGATTCGTAGCCCGAGACGGGCCCGGTCACCGTAACCCAGCCAGCAGATGCGGGCGGGCAGTCCCTGGAAATGGACTTTTTCCTTGGCCAGCCGAATCCAGCGGCACAGTGGCTCGTCCTCGCGGAACATCGCCAGGATCTCGTCGTCGATCCGATAGATGTCCTGTGGGTCTCCGGAGAGGACGGCCCAGCGGAACGGTCCCTTGCCCTCGCAAAACAGCGGGCGAATGTAAGCCGGCACGAACCCGGGGAAGTCGAAAGCGTTTTCCAGGCCCGCTTTCAGGGCCTGGCCCCGTATGTTGTTGCCATAGTCGAATGTGATGGCGCCGGCGCGCTGAAGATCGAGCATCGCCTGGACATGCGTGACGATCGACTCCAGCGAGCGTCGCTGGTATTCGTCGGGATCGGCATCACGCAGCGTGGTGGCCTCCTCGAGGCTCAGTCCGGCAGGGACGTAGCCCTGAAGCGTGTCGTGCGCGCTGGTCTGGTCGGTCAGCAGGTCGGGAGTGATTCCGCGACGCACCAACTCCGGCAGGACCTCCGCGCAATTGCCGACCAGCCCGATCGAGATCGCTTGCTTGTCGCTCTGGGCCGTCTGGACCCACTCGAGTGCCTGATCCAGCGACTCGGTCATCTGGTCGCAGTATCCCGTGTCCAGACGCCTCTGGATCCGGCTGGGATCGACGTCGATGCCCAGGAAGGTGGCGCCAGCCATCGTTGCGGCCAGCGGCTGGGCCCCGCCCATTCCCCCCAGGCCACCAGTCACAAGCAGTCGTCCCGACAGGTCGCCGGCGAAGTGCTGGCGGCCAGCTTCGACGAACGTCTCGTAGGTGCCCTGGAGGATGCCCTGCGTGCCGATGTAGATCCAGCTGCCCGCGGTCATCTGGCCGTAGATGATCAGGCCTGCCGCCTCGAGTCGCCGGAACTCGTCCCAGGTAGACCAGTGAGCGACCAGGTTGCTGTTGGCGATCAGTACACGTGGGGCCATCTCGTGGGTCCGAAACACTCCGACAGGCTTGCCTGACTGAACCAGCAGCGTTTCGTCCGGCGCGAGGTTCTCCAGACTGCTGATGATCGCATGCACCGCGTCCCAGCTGCGCGCTGCGCGGCCACTGCCGCCGTAGACGATCAACTGCTCGGGGTTCTCGGCGACCTCCTCGTCCAGGTTGTTCAGCAACATCCTCAGGGGGGCCTCGATTTGCCAGTTGGCACAGCGCAGTTCGCTGCCTCGAGGCGCCCTGACCGGTTCGTATGCGGCGTCGGTCATCTAGCGTGGCTCGTTTTTCTTCTTGTTCTGGCGCGCGAGTGCCTTTTTCCAGCGCGGGTCCTTGTGCAGGTTCTTCAGGTCCCCGTCCACCCGCATCCATTCCCAGTGGTTGAAGCCGGAGTCAATCGCCTTGTTGAGGTACTTGAACGCCTCATCGAGGTTCTTCATCACCGAGTAGGAGCAGGCGACGTTGTAGAGCAGGGTCCCGTCTTGGGGCAGCAGCTCGATGGCCTTCTTGTAGCACGCCATCGCCTTGTCGGCCTTGTTCATCCGCGACCAGAGGCCGGCCAGGTTCGAGTAGGCCTGGCCGCGCTGAGTGTTCTCCCGCAACAGGTCCTGGCCGGCATTCTCCAGCCGCTTGACCTGACGGTCGAAGATCTCGGTCTTGCCTAACTTGGCCAACGAGACCATCGCGGTCAACCCATACTCCGGGGCGGTCGGGTCCTTGACCACTTGCTCGAGCATGTCGGTGATCGATTTCTCCCGATTACCGACTTCGCCCAGCGCTTCGATGGCCAGCGACCGGACCTGCTTGCTGGTTTCCTGGTTGAAAATGTCGACCAGGTGCTTGGACGTGCTCTTTCCCATGGCCAGTAGTTTGGCGAACCGACCGGCGTAGAATCCTTGTTGCTCGCTGTCAGTCGTGTGGCGCTGCAGTGCCTTCAGGACCAGCGCGCGGGTGACGTGATAGATCCTCATCGGGCCACGGAAGACCAGCCCCTTGGTGTCCTCGGTCCGACCGACGTGATACAGCAAATGATCCTTCGAGCAGAAAAGGCCCTGGAGCTGGGCGTTCGCGGGGGTCTTTTTGTCTGCCGGCTGGCTTCGCAGTTCAGTCAGGGGTGTCTGGTCTTTGGGGCAGAGAAGAGCGCCTTTTTCCTTGCTGCGAATCGGCGCGTGTTTGCCCGTGAGCGGCTTGAGCTTGGCCCACGTTACTTTCTCTTCGGCCAGCCGCTTGCGGGCGGCCGCGACCCAGTCGAAGGTCTTTTCTTCTTGCGCCTGTAACATCACTGGTAAGAGGAACAGGCAGCACAGCAATGGGAGGGTTCTCATCTCAGTTGTCCATGACATGGTGTAGTCAGCGAGACGCGCGAAGCTGTTGGCCGGTCCGGCAAAGACGGTTTGAAGGACCAAGCGGCAAGCAGCATTCGAGTGAAGGCCGTTGCTTTATACCCTTCGGCGCTTCGCTGAGAATCGTGATTTCCGTGGTCAGCGATCTGTACTTCAGCTGCTGTAAAAAGACAATAATACCATGGCAGAGATTACTTTACCCCGTTTGGTTACGCCGGTGGCTGGACTGCTCTCCGGAAGTACGGAGGGCCTGGCCAGGGCGCTGGAGGTGCTA
>CAZANL010000425.1:678-4855 GCA_964486115.1 uncultured Planctomycetota bacterium | reverse complement strand
GCGCATCGAAACTGGCAGCGGATGCAGGAGATCGTCCAGCGTTTCCGGCCCCGGCACGCCGTGCTGACCGATCCCGAGGCATATGCAGCTTTCCGGGCGCAGTGCAACGGAGATGTGTCGCTGGCTTGTGGGCTCGAGGCGCTCTGCGAACTCGTCCGTTTGCCGGAGGTGGATGTCGTGCTGATCGGGATCTCGGGCGCGGCGGGGCTGCTGCCCACCATCGAGGCCGCTCGGGCAGGGAAGGTGATTTGCCTGGCCAACAAGGAGTCAATGGTGATGGCCGGGCCGATCGTTCAGGCCATCGCGGCCGAGAGCGGTGCCCAGATCTTGCCGGTCGACAGCGAGCACTCGGCGATCTTCCAGGCGCTGGCCGCCGGGCAGACCAGCGAGGTCGAGAGACTGATTTTGACTGCTTCCGGCGGGCCGTTCCGAGAACTGTCGGCGGAGGCGTTGACGCGTGTCACCCCAGAGCAGGCTCTGCACCATCCGACCTGGGACATGGGCGCCAAGATCACGATCGACTCCGCCACACTGCTCAACAAGGCGCTCGAGGTGGTCGAGGCCCGTTGGCTGTTCGACATGCCGGCCGAGCGCATCGAGGTGGTCGTTCACCCGCAGTCGATCGTTCACAGCATGGTCGAGTTTCATGATGGGTCGGTGATCGCCCAGATGAGCCTCCCCGATATGAAGCTGCCCATTCAGTATGCGCTCTCCTACCCACAGCGTCTGCCCGGAACCACGCGCGGCTTTGACTTGGCCCGCTATCGCCAGCTGACATTCCTGCCCCCCGATGTGGAGAAGTTTCCGGGTCTGACGCTTGGCTTCGATGCCGCGCGCGCCGGGGGTACGATGGGGGCGGTGCTCAACGCGGCCAACGAGGTTGCGGTTCAGCAGTTCCTGATGGGCGAGATACCCTTTCACGAGATCCCGCGCCGCGTGGGCGATACGATGTCGCGCCACGACCTGGTCGAGAACCCGGACCTCGAAGCTGTCCTGGCAGCCGACCGCTGGGCCCGGGAGGAGGTTGTGCATGTCTAGTCTGTTGACCCTGTGGGCCATCGCCCAGATCGTCCTGGGGATCGGGTTTCTGATCTTCGTTCACGAGCTGGGCCACTTCTTGGTGGCTCGCTGGTGTGGCGTACGCTGCGAACAGTTCTCGATCGGTTTCGGTCCGAAGATCTTCTCCTGGACCCGAGGTGAGACCGAGTACCGGGTGGCGTGGATACCGCTGGGGGGGTACGTCAAGATGGCCGGAGAGCATCCCGGCGACGTCATCACGGGCGCTCCTGACGAGCTCACGTCCAAGAGTGTCCCGGCGCGCGCGGCGATCTTCTCCGCCGGGGTGGCGATGAACCTGATCTTCGCCGTCGTGCTGTTCGCCGTCGCCTTCGGCATGGGGGTTCGGTTCATCGAGCCGCGCGTCGGCTCCGCGGCGCCGGGAACACCCGCCTGGCATGCGGGTCTCGAGCCGGGTGACCGGATTGTCAGGATCGATGGCAAGGAGATCCTCAACTTCGACCAGATCGCGATGGCCGTCGTATTTGCCGATCAGAAGACGGGAATGGAGATCGAGCTGGAGCGGGAGGGCAAGCGCTTCGTTCGCCGAGTCTACCCGGTCTACCAGCAAGACATTGGGGTGCAGGCGATGGGCGTCTCTCCTGCCAGTCGGAAACGGATCACGGTGCGCGAAGGGAGCCAGGCCTGGAAGAACGGGCTACGGAGCGGTGATCGGATCTTGTCGATCAAGGGGCTGCAGAGCAGCGATCGGACCCTGTCGAACGAGGACAGTGATGAGATCGTGTCCAATCGAGAGCTGATCGAGGCTCTCTCGTCGGTTACCGAGAAGAGTTTCAAGGTGACCTACACGCGGGACGGCAAGCGCCAGACGGTGTTAATTCACAGCTCGGGCGAGATGAGCCATGTTATCGGCGTGGTGCAGGCCGGCACGATCGTCAAAGACGTGCGCCAGTTCAGCCCGAAGGACGGAAAGAGCCCGTCGGTCGCGCGACGTCTGGGCGTTCAGGCGGAGGATCGGCTGTACCAGATCAACGGCAAGCCGATCTATTCATTCCGGACCGTCCGTGAGCAGGCCGAGAAATGGCCCGCAAGCTGGGGTGAGAAGGTCACCCTGATCTTGCTGCGAGGTAAGACACCGAAGAAGGTCGAGTTGATCCGAGAGGACGCTCCGGCGTTCTTCAGGTCGATCGCCTCGCGCAGCGTCGACCCGCTGATCGGCGAGGTCAAGAAGGGGATGCCGGCCGAGGAGGTGGGCATCACGCCGGGCTCGCGCGTCACCGAGATCGACGGGGCCAAGATCACCACCTGGCAGGAGATGGCGGAGGCGATCCGCAGCTCGCAAGGCAAGGCGCTCTCGGTGGTCTGGATCGACGCGGCAGGGGGAAAGCACAAGAAGGCCCTCACGCCTGCTCTCGTCAGCGGGGTGGCGGGCGAGATCGGATTCGAGTTCGGCCTCAAGCTCTCTGACGAGGTGCGATACGGTGTCGGCAAGGCCTGCCTGGTCGGCCTGGAACACTCCTGGGAGATGACGATCAAGGTCGCGCAGATGGTCCGTTCGCTGTTGACGCGCAAGGTCTCGGCCAAGAACCTCGGCGGTCCGATCGTGATCGCCCAGGTTTCCTATGCCTACATCGATCGGTTTGGTTTCGGCCGGTTCCTCTACTTCCTTGGGTTGCTGTCAGTCAATCTCGTCGTGCTCAACCTGCTGCCGATACCGGTGCTAGACGGGGGGCACCTGCTGTTTCTACTCATCGAGGCGGTCAAGGGGAAGCCGGTCTCGGAGGCCACGATGGGAATCGCACAGTACATCGGCTTCTTTCTGATACTGGCCTTGATCATCTTCGTGATGGCCAACGACATCTTGCGGCTGCTGTAAGGGTGGAGCTGGACGGTCTGGGGGACTTGATCGGTCGGCCCGTCGTGGTTGACACCTGCACGCCAATGCTCTACCTCGGCACTCTGGTACAGGTCGATGCGGGGTTACTGCATCTCGAGGGGGTGGACGTCCACGACAGCACCGAGAGTCAGGCGTCCAAGGAGCTCTACATCATCGAGGCCAAGAAGTTCGGCGTGAAGGTCAACCGCAAGAGCGCGCGGGTGGTTGGAGGCACGGTGGTCAGCGTCTCACCTCTCGAAGACGTGATCTCCTTCTGATGCTGCGGGCGTTCGATCGCGAGCGTGATCGCGAAGCGTGTCACCGCATCTGGCTCGAGTCGGGCTGGATCACCAAGGAGCAGACCCGGTGGATGGACCGCTTTGTCGATGGTGGTGCGGCCTGGGTCGGCGAACTCGAGGGGGCTGCCGAGTGTCTGGTCGTGGCGCTCTCCGGCCAGATCCGCCATCTGTCGGACGATCTGCCGTTCTGCTGCATTGGATCGGTCAACACCAGCCGCATTGGGCGCAAGCGGGGCCTGGCCGGCCGAGTGACGGCTCGCGCAGTCGCCGAGCAGGCGGCGGCGGGAGCCCTGGTTGCCGGGCTGGGGATGTTCGAGCAGGGCTTCTACGACAAGCTGGGTTTCGGCAGCGGCCCTTACGAGAACTGGATCGCCTTCGACCCGGCGCGACTCGCCATGGCCGTTGAGCCCCGAGTCCCCGAGCGCATCGGCGTCGATGACTGGGAACGGGTGCACAGCGCGCGGCTGGCGCGCAGGCGGGAGCACGGAGGCGTCAACCTGACGTCTGCCAGCGTGACCCGAGAAGAGATGGGCACGTCGCCTCACGGTTTTGGTCTGGGGTACGAAGAGGGGCACCATCTCTGGTGCTCGACCGAGAATGTGGAGACTGGACCGTACACGGTTGTCTTTTTCTGTTATCGCACGGCCGACCAGTTCCTCGAGTTGGTCGGACTGCTGCGCAATCTCGGCGATCAGGTGCGGCTGGTCCAGATGCGCGAGCCGGTCTCGATCCAGGTCCAGGATCTTGTCTGCGCGCCCTTGAGTCAGCGGCAGATTTCCGCGAAGGGACGCTTTCCGGCCCGCACCAGCGCCGAGTCCTGCTGGCAGATGCGTCTGTGCGATCTGCCGGGCACACTGGCCAAGACTCACCTCTCGGGGCCTGACGTCCGGTTCAACTTGGAGTTGGAGGATCCGATCGAGAAGTACCTCGATGCGGATTCCAGCTGGCGCGGAATTGGTGGGGACTACATCGTCACGCTGGGGGC
>CAZANL010000425.1:0-668 GCA_964486115.1 uncultured Planctomycetota bacterium | reverse complement strand
CGACTTGCTCGGCCAGGAAGGGACGAGATTCGGGGCTGTCCACGCTCATCGCGTCGGTTGGCGCGTTCTCGCGTATGTGGCTCGGTGTCCGTTCGCCGAGCGGCCTGTCGGTCACCGACCGGATCTCCGGGGCGCCCGAGTTGTTGGCACAGCTGGATGCGGTGTTCCGGCTGCCGCGGCCCAGTCCCGACTGGGACTTCTAGTGCTGGCTCGACTGGCGCGGCTCGTCCGCTTCCCTGCGCCGCTCTCAGCCCTGTCCGACATCCTGGCCGGCGTCGGGTTGGCGGGGCTGGAGCTACCTCCGGACCGGTTGGCCTCGTTGCTGGGCGCCTCGGCATGTCTTTACGCGGGCGGGATGGCGCTCAACGACTATGCCGACCGGGAGCGGGACGCAGTTCGGCGCCCGGACCGGCCAATCCCATCCGGCGAGGTTTCGGCAGATGGCGTGTGGGGTGTGGGTGTCGGGCTCATGGCGTTTGGCATCGGTCTGGCCGCGCTGGTCGGCGCTGTACCACTTCTCGTCGCGCTGGGTGTGGTGCTCCTCGTGCTGGCCTACGACTTTGCCCTCAAGGCCGACCCAGTCGGGCTCCTCGGCATGGGGGCCTGTCGCGGGGGCAACATCCTGCTCGGGGGCAGCCTCGCGCTGGAAGCCGGGGGAGTTTGGGTCG
>CAZANL010000424.1:0-4857 GCA_964486115.1 uncultured Planctomycetota bacterium | reverse complement strand
TGATGAAGGCGCCGCCGAGTTGTGTCTCGATCGCCTTGGCCAGCAGCGGATACTCACGGAAGTCGCCCCGATCGGTGTAGAGAATGGGCCGACCGGCCAGCAGGCAGTCGGTCACGATACCGTAGCCCGGCTTGCTGAGCACCACGTCAGCGGCCTGGATCAGGTCGCGATGGGGCAGGGTTTCCCGTGGAACCGATCTGACGTTGGGCGGAAAAGGGGCTTCTCCTTCACAGGGGAGCAGGAAGTAGACCTCGGGATTGCGATTGCCCAGTCGCTCCAGGTCGAGCTGCTCGACCCCGTAGCGGCCGAAGGAGATCAGCGCTACCGGTCCCTCGGGCAGGTCGAGCTGCGCGCGGACTTCGGCCTGGCTGCGTGGCGATGGGCTGCCGAAGATAGGAATGTCGAGGATCCGTGGGAAAGCGGACATGTCTCCATGGAACGGTAGGCGCAGCAGGAGCTCGGCGGCCGCATACTGCTTGCGGATGTGGGCGATGATCGGCTCGAATCGGGGGTGGCTGTCCAGGTAGTTCTCGTAGATCCAGTCCCAGCTGAAGTTGCCCAGGCCGATCCCCGGAAGACCAGCGCGGCGAGCCACGGCGAAGCCCAGTGGGGGAATGTCGGCCAGCAACAGGTCGGGGCGAAATGACTGGATGTGGGGCATCTCGGCCTCGACGGCGATGTCCCAGTCTGCCAGCAGGGACTCCCAGGCGGCCAGGGTACGGTCGAGGTCGAAGCTCAGCCCGTCGAGCTGGATCAAGCCGATGTCGCAGCGGCCGGCTGCCAGGACTCCGCTGTGCAGTTGCTCGAAAAGAAAGGCCGGTGCGTCGGTTCGCACGAGAATCCGCGTGTCGAAGCGTTTTTCCAGCTCGCTCAGAAGCGTGGATGTTCGGACCGCATGGCCATAGCCATGCCCGCTGACATAGCAGAGGATTCGCAGGGGGTTGCTCACTTTTTCAGCAGGGGCCGAGCCACCAGCAGCAGGATCAGGGCAAGTGGTATCCGTCTCATGCCAGTCGCTCACGTAGGAACAAGCCCTCGATAGTCTCGGCGGTGTCGGCGTCGAGGGGAGTCATCTCCTCGCTGCGGATCGCGACGATCCGGGGATCGCGCAGCGAGTAGCTGCCGCCGGTGCCGCGCAAAACCCCTTCGAAGCGGATGGTCACCATGATCTCGGGCGTCAGCTCGAACCCGGAACGCTTGCCGTCGGCCGAGTCGTGGGTCAGCGTTCGGCCTGTGAACAGGCTTCCGCCGATGATGCGCTGAGCCAGCTGCTGGTTGGTCTGGACATCGAGCGAGGCGACCGTCCCGACATCGATCCAACGACCCTCCGCTTCCGAGCGACAGGCGATCCGGAAGGCTCCGAAGTCTGGCTGGGCACCTTCTCGGCCAGACCAGAACGCTCCGGTCAGCGGCAGATCCAGTGTGATCTCGGGTTTCTTCTTGAGCCAGTCATTGGTGCGCCGTCCCATGTGGTACGGGGCCTGCTGATTCTTGGCGATCGCACCCTCGTATCCCTGGTTTCTGAAGTGCTGGAACAGGACCTTGAACTGGCTGTGGTCTCGTGCCAGCTGGCCGTCGGAAATGCCGAACGGCATCGGTAGCGGCCAGCTGGCGCAGGGCCCGAAGAACTGTTCCAGCTTGGCTCTGCGCGCTGTCAGCGGGTGGGTCGTCAGATCCTCGCCGTTGAGGTAGAGCAGATCGAATGCGGTGAAGCGGAACCGCACGGTGGAGCGGTCCTGGCTGGTGATTGCCTTGTACACTTCATAGACCGTCGCCTGGCGCAGTCCATCCATCTGCAGCAATTCGCCATGCAACTCGCCGTCGAGAATGACTCCGGGAACTGGCAGCTGTGCGATCGTCTGCGCCAGCTCGGGCAACATCATCGTCCAGTCCCGTCCGCGACGGGTGTAGAGCGCAACGAGTGGTTGGCTCCCCGAATCCTGCTGGCGATGTACCATGATCCGGATGCCATCGTATTTGCGCTCAACCCACATCGGCCACTTCGCTTTTTGCGGTTCGAGTTGCCCCCCGGCCAGCGCCGGAATTACCGGGTTCAGCGGACGCAACACCACTCGCTTGAGGCCAGCGGGCCCTTCCTGTTCGATGATCCGGGCCAGATCGAGGTGGTCGTGGATCGCTGCGGCGTTGATGATCCGTTCGGGGTCGCAGCCGTAGCGCTTGCCGACCGAGCGCCAGATCAACTCCATCTTGAACTTCAATCCGGTGGCCAGTCGACGACGCAGCAGGCGGTACAGCAGATAACGTTCGAGTCGGCCGGCGCGTTCCAGCAGGTCGAGCAGGACGTCACGGCGCCGCCGCAGGGACACCCGAGGCAGTGCGCGCAGAGCGCAGATCGCTTCCCGTGCAGGAATCGGCGGGTCGGACTTGATCAACTCGGTGTTCTCGATGAACAACAGGCCCATGTCACCGATCCGTGGAAGTCGAGCCCGGATCGCGTCGTGCGGCTGGAACGAGAGTCGGGAGAGTACGGCAACAAGGCTGTCGAAGCCGACCCCACTTGGCTGTCCCCCGAATGGATCGCCGATCAGTACGCCGATCTTCTCCGGCAGGGAGAGGCCTAGTTCTCGATCGATGAACTCCTGGACCAGCGCGGATTCCTCCGTCGGCGGGGGCTCCCAGTGGAAGCCGAACAAGCGGCCGGCCGCGGGTCCTGTGATGCCGGACAGTGGCAGATAGATCCCCCGGGCCAGGCTATAGAGGGGGATGCTCGCCAGCGCCTCCGGGTGCGCCTCGGGGTCCTCGGCGAGCAGGCTCTCGATCGCCAGTGAGAGGGCGGGTCTGAAGCCGAGCATTTGCCGTACATCGTCGCCCGACCGGGCTTGGACCGAGATCGGATGGGTGGCCTCTCGGTAGGCCTCGATCGGACCTCCACGACCGATCCAGTCGGCGACCTGCTGCTGGTCGACGAGGTGCATTTACTCCGGCACCGGAAACTGCTCCAGAGGGTGTTGGGGATGCAGCACCAGTTTGCCCTCCGCTTCGGTCTGGCAGACCCGAACGGCGTGGCGCAGGATCGGGGTGCAGACCGACTTGACGACTCTCAGCGTCAGCACTCTTTCCCTGTAGGATCCGCCCCAGAGTCCGGCCATCTCTTTCGAGGCCAGGTTCAGCCACTCGAGCAGGTAGACCACGTCAGCGGTATGCATCAGCGCCTCTCCGCCGGCCGGAGCGCCTGTGTCACGGACCTGGCCGATGGTCAAGCAGGTGATACCGTTTTCGTGATTATAGGTCTTGAGCGTGGCCAGATTGTCGGCAGTTTTGTTGCGGGTCGGGTCGAGTGTGTTGAGCGAGTCGATGACGACGAAGTCGATGCCCTCCTTTTCGACCAGATAACGATATCGATTGACGAAGTCAGCCCAGTTGTTGCCCCGGTGATACTGCGACAGCATGACCCACAGGTTGGGTGCGATCTTCTCGCGAAAACCCGCTTCGTCCAGCCCTTGGGCTGCCATGCAGATCTTGGTCAGTCGGCTGCACAGGTCGTCTCGGCCAGAAGTCTCGGGGTCGACGAACCCCTCTTCGGCGACGACGTAGGCGACCTTGCCGCCGGAGGCTGCGACCTGGGCCATGGCGGCCAGCGCGGTGCGACTCTTGCCCTGGCCCGGGGGGCCGCAGAACGCGATGGTGCAGCCTCTAGGCATTCCTCCCAGAGCGTGCTCCCCGTTTTCGCTGAGACACAGTCGGTCCAGCACCGTGCCTGTCGGAATGGGTTGCTGCTCTTTGATCAGCGTTTCGAGTGTGGAGGGCCGCACGATGTCGGCTGCGAGCTCATCGTCCTGGTCGGTTACCGGCTGCGCTTCGGTAAAGGGCTGTGCTGCGGTGTCGATTCCGGCGACGCCCCCAACTTGACCCATCATCATCTGCATCATCTGCATCATCTGGGCCATGGGTCCCGCGCCGCCCATCGGAGCCAAACCGGGCATCATGCCGGCTGTCTGCTGAGGTACGGGGTGTCCCGGCGCTTTGTCTTTTGCCATAACGGAATCCTCCCGGATCGGGTTTTGGACATGTTAGCCTTGCGCCCCCTATAGCCGCCACTAGAATCGGTTTCATGACGGAGATTCAGCGTGAAACGATGGAAGTCGACGTGTTGTTCGTCGGCGGAGGGCCGGCCAACCTCGGTAGCGCGATTCACCTGTCCCGTCTGATCTCGGCACACAACGCGGCGGTCGACAGCGGCGAAAAAGAAGGTGAGAAGTTGGAGCCGGAGATCATGCTCCTTGAAAAGGGCGCAAACCTGGGCAACCACAACCTCTCCGGAGCGGTGATGAACCCGGTTGCTTTCAAGGAGCTATTTCCCGACGAAGAGCCGCCCGAGTCCGCGCCGGTCACCTGGGATGGGTTCTATTTTTTCACCCGCAACAAGAAGCTCCGGGTGTGGCCGACTCCGGGATTGTCCAACCACGGCAACGTGATCCTTTCCATTTCCCGGCTCGTTCGCTGGCTGGGGGAGAAGGCCGAGGCGACCGGGATGATCAACGTGTTCCCGGGGTTTGCGGCCAGCGAGGTTCTGCTGGACGGGAATGTTGTCGTTGGTGTCCAGACCCGGGACACGGGTGTCGACAAGAATGGAGAGAAGCGCTCCAACTTCGAGCCGGGGATGATCCTCAAGTCGAGGGTCACGGTGCTCGGGGAGGGAACTCGAGGTACGCTGGTCAGGCAGTTGGAGCAGAAGGCGGGCATTCAGCAGGGACGCCCGCCGCAGACCTATGCACTCGGTGTCAAGGAGGTCTGGAAGGTCGCTCCGGAAAAGCATCAGCAGGGCAAGGTGATCCATACCCTGGGATGGCCGCTGTCGGCCAAGAAGCAGGTGGGGGGTGGTTGGTCGGAGGGTTT
>CAZANL010000423.1:0-4859 GCA_964486115.1 uncultured Planctomycetota bacterium | reverse complement strand
TCATCGGACTGGGATATGTCGGTCTGCCGCTGGTCCGCGAATTGGCCGAGGCTGGCTTCCAGGTGACTGGATTCGACATCGACCCGGACAAGATCCAGCTGCTGCGCAAGGGCAAGAGCTACATCGGCCACATCCCCAGCAGCCTGATTCAGCGTCTGTCTGACGAGGGTCAGTTCCTCGCCACCGCCGACTTCAGTCGGCTCGAAGAGACCGACTGCATCCTGATCTGTGTCCCAACGCCACTCACGCAGTCGCGGGAACCGGACGTGAGCTACATCGTCGGGACGGGCAAGTCGATTGCCGAGCACTTGCGCCCGGGACAGCTGGTCGTCCTGGAGAGTACGACCTACCCGGGAACGACCGAGGAGGTGCTTCGTCCGCTGCTCGACAAATCCGGGCTCAAACTTGACGAGGACTACTTCCTTGCGTACTCCCCCGAGCGGGAAGATCCGGGCAACCTGAAGTACACCACCCGACGAATTCCCAAGGTCATTGGCGGTGCCGGGCCCCGCTCCGGCGAACTTGCGTTGGCGCTGTACCGAGGCATCGTCGAAACGGTCGTGCCGGTCCGCTCCACGCGCGAGGCGGAGGCCTCCAAACTGCTGGAGAACATCTACCGCTGCGTCAACATTGCCCTGGTCAACGAGCTCAAAGTCCTGTTCGACCGGATGAACATCGACATCTGGGAAGTGATCGAAGCCAGCAAGACCAAGCCGTTCGGATTTCAAGCGTTCTATCCCGGGCCCGGCCTCGGGGGCCACTGCATCCCGGTCGATCCGTTCTATCTCTCCTGGAAAGCCCGAGAGTACGGCGTTCCGACTCGGTTCATCGAGCTCGCCGGAGAGATCAACCACGCGATGCCGGAGTACGTCATCCACAAGCTGTGCGACGCACTCAACCATCGTGCGATTCCACTCAAGGGCGCCAGGATCTTGCTCATTGGCGTGGCCTACAAGAAAAACGTCGATGACATCCGCGAGTCACCGGCTCTACGGCTGATCCAGCTGTTGCTGGAGAAGGAGGCCATCGTCGCCTACCACGACCCGCACATCCCGACCTTCGACAACTTGCGGGACTACGACTTCGAGATGGCCTCGGTCTCACTCGAGCCCACCATTCTCGCCGAGCAAGATGCCGTTCTGATCGTTACCGATCACGACAACGTCGACTACGACATGATCCTGTGTAACGCGCCGCTGGTCGTGGACACCCGGAATGCGACCCGCAACTTGGCCGGCAGATCGCAAATCGTCCAGGCATAGCATGCAGCCGATCTGCGCCTCCACCCTGCTACACGCGCCAGATTGGGTTGCCGAGGAGAGGAACAACGCCTGCTTCCTGATCGACAGGGAAACACCGCACTGGATCGCCACGGACGCCACGGGCCGGCAGATCATAGAACTGGTCGGCAGCAAGTCCACGGTAGCAGATGTGATCGCGGCCTACGCCCACCAGACCAGCACCGACCCGACACGGGCCTGGCTTCATTGCCATACCCTTCTCTCAGACGCCCTGCACCGCGGATTCCTGTCTCGTGAGCCGTTCACGCAACCCGCCTTCCGAGGAAGAGCCGAACATCTCGAGCCCACCGCTCTGCGCGAACTCTGGCTGCACACTAACAACAGCTGCAACCTGACCTGCTCACACTGCCTGGTCAGCTCCGGTCCCGACGGACACACCGGACTGGAGACCGACGCGCTCCTCTCGCTGATCGACGAGGCCAGCGAGCTGGGCGTCGAGCGATTCTACATCACCGGCGGCGAACCGATGATCCGGCCCGACTTCTGGCAACTGGTCGACGCGATCACTGAACGGGCCGAACTCGCTGTGCTGACCAACGCCACACTGATCAAGGGGGTCAACGCCGAGCGCCTGGGACAGACCGACCCAGCACGGCTCCTGCTGCAGGTCTCACTCGACGGACACGACACTGCGACCAACGACCCGATCCGGGGCGAAGGCAGCTTCGAGCGCACCCTTGCCGGCATCCGCAACGCTGTCGAGCTCGGCTTTCAGCCCACACTGACCACCGTCGTCACCGCTCAAGTCGCCGACCAGCTGGAGCAGATGGTCCACCTTGCGGCCGACCTTGGTCTTCGCGCGGTGCACCTGCTCTGGCTGCACCTGAAGGGACGCGCTCGCCACGATCGCAGCTTCGGCCAGCCTATCGAACAGCTGGTCGCTGCCGTCGAACGCGCGCGGGACGTCGGCCTGCAGTTGGGTGTTGCGATCGACAACTACGAGGAACTCAAGACCCGCCTCGGAGGGCCTCCCGGCGTCAAGCTGGACCTGTCCGGGGCCAGCTGGGAGAGCCTGTGCGTCTACGCCGATGGGTCGGTCTATCCATCCGCCGCCATGGCTCAGGAGCCATCCCTCAAGCTGGGCCACATCAACGAGAGCTCCTTGCGCTCCCTGTGGCTCGGCGCCCCGGCTGCTCGTTCGATCCGCGCAGCCAGCGTGATGCGGGTTCCTCAGTGCCAGGACTGTCGCTATCGCTATCTGTGTGGCGGCGGCGATATCGAGCATCGGTACTTCTACGCGGACAGCGCAAGCCAGCCGTTCGAAGGCGACGATCCTTATTGCGAGCTGTATCAGGCAATGATCCGCCGGTCGATGTACGAATTGGCCTGTCAGGGCGGCCACGATCGCAGGCCACCGAGCGGCTACGACGCACCGGTGATCTATGCCAGCATGGGAGACGTCCGCAATCACGACTTCCAGTACAGGGCCAGCAATGGCACGGCCGTCGGAGTCAAGCACTCCAACTGCGTCCTCTCGTTCGATCTGGACAGCTACCGCAAGCCCGTCCGCGAGTTCTACGGGGAAGCCGCCGAGAAACCTCAGCAAGACCTCTGTTGCCCGGTCAACTACAAGCAAGACTACCTCTCGCACATCCCCGCCGAAGTTCTCGAGGTGTTTTACGGATGCGGCGGCCCGATGCAGGAGGTCGATGTAGCCCCAGGAATGACCGTCCTGGACCTGGGATCCGGGGGCGGTATCGACTGTTTCATTGCGGCCAAGCGGGTGGGGCCGGCGGGCAAGGTGATCGGCGTGGACATGACCGACTCCATGCTCGAACGGGCTCGCCGAAATCAGCCTCTGGTCGCGGAGACTCTGGGTTACGACGTCGTCGAATTTCGCCAGGGATATCTCGAGAAGGTGCCCGCGGAGAGTGGCAGCGTCGACCTGGTCACCTCCAACTGCGTGGTCAATCTCTCTCCCGACAAGCGTCGAGTGTTCGGCGAGGTCTGGCGCATCCTGCGCAATCACGGCAGCTTCACGCTGTCCGACATCGTTACTGAGGAGCCTCTTCCGCTCCATCTGGCAACCAATCCCCAGCTGGTCGGCGAGTGTGTCGGTCAAGCGCTCACCGAGGTCCAGCTGCTAGCCCATCTCGAGCAAGCCGGGTTCTACGGGATCCAGATCCTCAAGAAGTTCTTCTGGCGTGAGGTCGAGGGTCACCCGATCCACTCCATCACCGTGCAGGGGTTCAAGTTCGCCAAGGGCGAACCCAGTAACTTCATCGGACAACAAGCGATCTACCAGGGTCCGATGAAGGCCGCCCTCGATGAGGAGGGACACCTCTTTCCCCGGGGCGAGGCGGTCGCAGTCTGTACCGACACGGCGGCCAAGCTCAGCCGATCGCCCTACAATCAGCACTTCACGCTGCTCGATGGCGACGGTCGAATCAGCAGTGCATGCTGCGACTCCGTCGACAGTGCATGCGGCGCCCCCGACGACAGTGCATGCGGCGACCCCGTCGACAGTGCATGCTGCGACCCCGTCGACAGTGCATGCTGCGACCCGACGACAACTCCCGCCAGCTGAAGCAGGCGACCCACCCCAGCTGATCGCGGCTCCGAGCTCAGCGCTTCAGGGGGTGGATGATGCCGAGCTTCTTCCCATTCTCTTCGATCAAGATGCCTGGGGCGAACTCCTTCGGGTTCTTCGTTCGCCCGATCTTGATTCGCTTGGCCTTGCGCAGGTCGATCAGGATCTGGTGGAAGGTCTCCCGATCGAGTCCCGGGGCCTCCACCGAGATCGATCCGAACAGCGCATCGATGCGAATCCCCGGGAAGGTCGCATAACGGGAATGTCGGGCGAGCATCGACACCACCAGCTTCTTGGCGTCGGCCGGGTCGGTACGCTGGATCGACAAGGAGAGTGCATCCTCATTGGCCAGCGACTGCAGGGTCTCTTTGAAATCTGCCGACACCCTCTCCTTCAAGGAATCGACAAGATCCCCGAGATGACCGATGTTCCTCTCCGCCCCTTCGAGCTTGGTTCGGGCCTCGACCAGCTCGGCGTGGGCCTCCTTGATCGAGCTGATCAGTCCACGTAGGACGGCACCCATCGCCCGCTCGTCGACGAGGATTCGCTGCCCTTCTTCGGTCAGCCGATAACCCGTCTCTTCCTTGCCCTTCTTTCCCACCGGGACCATCGTCCCGCTCTCCTCGATCAGCTCGTTGTCTAGCGCAAGCTGAGTCGCAGCTCTTGTCGGCTTGGCGTTACCGTAGAACAACGCCGGATCTTCGGCTTTGCTCCGCGCAGCCAAGCGCAAGGGAACAGGGGAAAGATAGGATCGCTCCAACCCAACCAGCAGGGCGGTGCCAACCTTTTCATCCAACTTTGAGATATCCACGGCTTAAAGGTAAGCGCCCCCCCGAAGGGGTCAAGAGGGAAACGCGTCCAAGATTAGATCTGGCCGATCGGTGACGATCCCCCACGCTCCAGCATCGGCCATTTGTCGGGCCTGGGCCGGCGCGTTGATCGTCCAGACGTGCCACGGGATCCCGGCACGGCGGACTGCGCTGGCCCAACGCCCCCCGATTGCGGCAGCGTGCGCAATAAGCACATCG
>CAZANL010000422.1:0-4863 GCA_964486115.1 uncultured Planctomycetota bacterium | reverse complement strand
GCCTGGGGCCGCAACGGGATCGGCGGCCGCGGCTGGTCCGTCAGTGCCCGACATCAGTCACGATCGCGCTGAAGTTCCAGCGTGACCCCTTCTCCAGGACCGGCGTGCCCCGCTCGAGAATAAAATCGGATTGTCTTGCCCCATCGCGAACGTTTTCGATCCAACGACCGATGTCTCAATGTGTTCTCCGGTTCTCCGGTTCTCCGGTCCGGCTGGCCAATCTTCGGGTGCAGGCAGAGCGCCTGGTACGCGGCATCTGCCAGGCTCAGCTTTTTCATCCGGTACGCTCTTTCCTGGACTGATCCGTGTGAGTGATAGGCGCTCGGGTGAGGCAAACCTGACCCCCGCGGGTCAGGTAGTCTGACATGTCCCGTCCTCTTTGGAAAAGAGCAAACAGCAACCCATGGTGACTGGCAGGACAGCGATCACCGCGAGGACGGTGGGATCAGCGCCACCAGCGGAAGCCAGGATGGCCGCCGGGATCAAGAGTATTGCTCCGGTCATTTTCTTCATAACCTGAAATTATGGAGCAGGTGTGAGTTGTTTCAAGAGTCCTCCATTCCGTTATCCGGAGCGAACGGACAGGCGTAGGCGAGCACACCGTAAATCTCGAGAATGCTCATCCAACCTCCCCACGGTGTGGACCTTTCGAGCAGCTGGCCTGTTCGGCAGGGGGCCGTCAGCAGTCGGCCGTCAGCAGTCGGCCTGGAGCAAAAAAATAGGAGAGGGACCGAGGTGGGCTGGGACCTGGTCGTGGTAACTCGATAGTTCGGTCCCTCTCCTGTTCACTCTGTTGGGGAGAGAAGGGTGTGGGCTCCAGGCCCCGGCTTCTGCTACTGCAGTCGGTGTGCCAATCCGACCGTTAATCGCAAGCAATTACCCGGCAAGGGCTTGCGTTAGGCCGTCGGGGTGCTCCGGTGAGCGGTCTGTAACCGCCGGTCGGAAATTTCTGACGGGGGATACGCACGGGTCCAGCGGATGCACTAGGTATATCGCTGGTGGTGCGAGGAAAACGGCCATCAGCGGCCTGGGCAGCGGACTCTCACCCGACGCCTCGAGGAGCGGGATTGGGAGTACTCGCGCCGGCGGGCGAATGTGGCTGAGCGTCACCCTCTGCTGGAATGGCAAGATTCTACCGGCGGCCTAGTCCGGACGGTCCCCCGCTGGACTAACCCGTGTGCACCGGCGAGATCTCGAGCAAGATGTTCTGCTGATTTGGTTCAAGTCTGGGGGGGGGCGCCTGGGGCCTGTGCGGGTTCGGCGTAGGCGAAGTGGACGACTTCCACGTTGCCGGTCACCACGCTACGAGGGCCCTCGAGCGGCATTCCGTTGGCCTGCAGCAGCTCGGCGGCGGACGCGGTGACGAGCAGTTCGCCCGGTTCGGCGATGTCCTCACCGAGTTTGAAGGTGAGGTTGACCTCGTCCCCGAAGCAGTCGTCCTCGAGCAGCATCGTCGGGCCAAAACCGATGGCGGAGCAGATCTTGATCTGGGAGTCCTCGGTTCTTTGCGCGTTGGAGGCCGCTGCCGCTTGGAGCAAGGAGAGCGCCGCGTCGAAGGCCTGTTGCGGAGCGGGGAAGATCGCGATCAGGTTGTCCGCGACCGTTTTCAGTAGACGCCCATCGCGGACCTGTATGATGGGCAGGGCCATCTCGACGCAGCTGCGGAAGATGGAGAGGAAGTGCAGGATACCGCGCTTCTGGGTTATTCGGGTGAAGCCGGAGAGGTCGGTGACGAGCAAGGCCACCTCCTGCTCCAGTTCCTCCTGAAGTGTCTGGTCATAGGCTGCGGACGCTTCCGGGTCAGTCGGGCGCAGGGCCAGTCGGCGGTACAGTTGTTCGCGGTTCATCAGCCACTAAAGCTACTACTTGTTCGGCCGCCGGGCAATCGTCTACCAGAAACGTCCGAGGGTCACCTCCAAGCTTAGCCGGGAGTACAGACCGTCAGGACCGGGGCGCAAGACCGAGAGGGTCGTCTTGGTGCCGGGTTTGAGGATCGACAGCGCTTCGCCGAGGCGTTGGAAGGTTGGTGTCTTGACGCGGCCGATTGCGACGACGATGTCGCCGGGTTGCAGGCCGGCTCTCTCCGCCTCCAGCCCGGGCAGCACCCGGATCACGGGAATTCCGCCCATCGTCACCTTGCGGGACAGCTCTACACCGAGGTGGCCCTCCTGCATCGGTTTGCCGGCTTCTGCCAGCTCGTGTCCGCGCCAGAGAGAGAGCAGGTTCATACCAAGGACCGTGATCATCAAGATCGCGACCGCTGACCAGCTCAGTCCTTGGCGCTGGGAGAGTTGCTTGGCCATCCGCTGGATCATGCGGTAGCGCTTGGCCGAGATCATCCTGCCGCCCAGGTGAGCATCGATGTCGGCCTGCAGAGCGGTCACGTCCGTATAGCGCTGTGCCGGGTCCGGATCCATCGCCTTGTTGACGATCGCCTGCAGCTCTGAACAGACCTTGACACCCTCCTGGGTCCGCGAAACTGGGAGTCGCTCTCCTTGCTGCACCGCCTTGATCACGTTTGCGGTCGTCGGGCCGTCGAACGGCTGCCCGCCGGTCACGATGTGGAAGAGGATTGCGCCGAGCGAATAGATGTCGCTGGCCGGCCCGGTCAGGTCGATCTCGCCTCGTGCTTGCTCGGGGGACATGTACTGGGGGGTCCCGACGACCGTGCCCAGGGCCGTCAGGGACGGCTCCGAGCTGCCCTGAGCGGGAGTCGTGAGGCTCTCAGCGGGTTCTCCCAGACGCTTGGCCACGCCCCAGTCCATCACCAGCACCTCCCCGAACTCGCCGATCATGATGTTGTCGGGTTTGAGGTCTCGGTGAATCACGTTGCGCGAGTGGGAGAAGGCCACGGCGTCACAGACCTTCTGGTAGGCCCCGAGCAGGCTCTCCAGAGAGTCGCGTCCCGAGCTGTTGTGGTAGCTCGCGATCGCCTGCCCCAGGCGCCGACCTCGCACCAGCTTCATCGTGAAGTACAAGGTCCCCCCCCGGAGCCCGACCTCGTGAACCGGCACGATGTTGGGATGTTCGAGCCGGGCTGTCAGCTGGCCCTCGATCAGAAAGCGCTCGAGCATCTGCTGGGAGACGTCGTTGCCGGCCTTGAGAATCTTGATCGCGACCTCACGCCGGGCTTCTGGGTCGAATCCTCGGAGAACCCGGCCCATCCCGCCGCAGGCGATCTCGGTCAGTTCTTGGTAGCGACCCAGTTCCGAGGGGAAAGCGGAGCTGTCTTCCCGATCGACGCGCAGTGTCTCACATAGCGCGAGCTCCGTGAGGCTCTCGCGAAGCGTGTTCGCGGCTTCGTCCGACGGGGAAGACATAGTTTGCTGAGTCTCAACTCTACTCTTGTTGACGGTATTCAGCAAGCGATCACCGGCTCGGCGCCCGGCCGTTGCCGGTTGTTGCATCGACGAAGTGCGGTATCGCACTTCTCCGAGCGCTAGGGGTCTTCCGAGCCGCGCCAGTTGGTATAGTCGATGTCGTAGGTCATCCAGGGCTCGTGATCGTCCCATGCGGCGATCATCCGTCGGTCGCGCCACTTGCGTATGGCGTAGAAGATCACGACGAGGATGCCGAGTGCGCCAAAAAGGGTCAGTCCGTTCCACAGCAGGTAGAGCCATGGATGGCTCGGGGTGACCCTGTTGCGCCAGTCTGCCTCTAGGGTGGCGAACTCGGTCCCGGCCGCCTCCTCGAGGGCCCCGTTCATCGCGCGCCCCGAGCGGAACAACTGCAGGGTCCCGCGGATCGAGCCGGGGTACTGCTCGGCCAGGTAGCGGACAAAGCTCTGGCTCTGGCGATAGGCCTGGGTCGCCTGTCGGCTGTCGTCTGGGAACCCCGCGTCGATTTGGCTGAATGGGATCAGGTGGCCCAGTGCGGCCTCCTGCGTGAGTGCCTGACGGCCTTGAAAGTGCATCACGCCGGAGTACCACTCACAGACGCCCTCGTTGAACCAGCGGGGGAGCTCCCAGCCAGCCTGTCCCTCGATCTGTCCCAGCGCAATGTGCATCAACTCGTGCTTTAGCGTCCCCACGAGTCTGTTCTGCAGCACGTCGGCCTGATCGATTCGGATGCCGATCAGCTGCCGCTGTGGGGAGGCGAACGCGGTGGCCCACGGTGGCACCGGGTGATGTGTCAGGGCCTGGAGCGGGGGGTGTCCTCGCACCAGCTCGATCCGAACGACGCCCAACGCGACCGAGAACCGCCGCCGGATTCGGAGCCTTATCAGGGCCGTCTTGTCGAGCGCGGTGCGCGCCATTCGCTCGGCTCCCGCGGGATAATAGACGGTCGTCTCGTCATGCTCCAGGCGCTCACGGGCCTCTGCCGGCAGCCGGCTGAGTGCTGTCAACAACAGCAGGAGAAAGAAGATGCGAAAGGTGCGCATTGGTACTGGAAGCATACTTCAAATCGGTACTCCCGCTGCTACAATTCGCCTTTTTGGCGGGGGTCCACACATGCAAGATAAAATCGTCGCGCAGGGGATCACCTTCGACGACCTTCTTCTGCTGCCGGCCAAGTCAGCGGTCCTGCCTTCGGACGTTTCCACGCGTACGCGGTTTACCCGGGAGATCGAGATCGACATCCCCATTGCTTCCGCCGCGATGGACACTGTCACGAGCAGTCGCCTGGCGATCGCACTGGCCCGCGAAGGGGGAATCGGCATCGTTCATCGCAACCTGGACATCCCGGATCAGGTGGGCGAGGTGGTCAAGGTCAAGCGCTCGGCCAACGGCATCATTTTCGATCCAGTGACGCTGGCTCCCAGCGCCACGGTTCGTGAGGCCAAGGGCCGGATGGGCGACGCCAATATTTCTGGTGTCCCGATCATCGCGGACGAGAAACTGGTCGGCATCCTCACCCGTCGGG
>CAZANL010000421.1:0-4866 GCA_964486115.1 uncultured Planctomycetota bacterium | reverse complement strand
TTCATATTCGACGACCAGGATATTCTCTGGCTTGATGTCGTTGTGGATCAATCCCCGGCTGTGGGTGTATTCGAGGCCCCGACAGACTTGAACCAGGTAATCCAGCAGAAGCTGCAGGTCGACCCCCTGGGTGGCTTCGAACAGGTTGTCACCGGTGACATATTCCATCGTGAAGAAGAAATGCCCGGCATGCTCGATACGCCCGAAGTCATAGACCTCTGCCAGATTCGGATGCCTCAGCTTGGTCAGCGCCTCGAACTCGTGGCTGAAAAACCCGGCAAACTCCGCTGAATCACGATCCGGGCGCATCGCCTTGAGTGCCACACGCCGTCCGACATGTAGCTCGTCAGCGACGAGATATACGCGGCCCATCCCGCCTTCGCCCAGCTTGTGGAGTACCCGATAACGGTTGTTTATCAGGGCCTGGGGGGCGAACATGTCGTGAGCTGTATGCGTGTGCATGAGCAACTGTGGTGGTTTATACACCACATACCACAACCGAGTCCTCCGTTCCAGCACCAAGTGCCACAATATCTTGCAAATATATGATTTACGGTAAGAGATCTGCCCCTTGACTGTGCTTCGCCCATTTGCTAATGTCCTGGTCTACAGAGGATCGCACGCCATGTCAGCCAACCTCTACATCACCGCGACCCGCCCTGGTGAGGGCAAGACAGCCATCACGCTCGGCGTGCTAGCTGCCCTCAAGGCCCAAGCCCCTGGAATCGGATACATCAAACCCGTTGGCAGCCGGGATATCGACCGGGGAGACTACAGTCTCGACCAGGACACGCTCCTGCTGGCCAAATCCTGCCAGATCACCGGTCACCTGCAGGACGCCAACCCGGTAACGATCAAGCGGGGTTTTTCTGACCGGCCATTCGACAGTCTGCAGCGCCGCGACGCGCTGGCCCGGATCCTCAAGTCCTATCTGCGGGTGAGTCGCAATCGGGAACTGGTGGTGATCGAAGGCTTCGGCCACGCCGCCGTCGGATCCAATCTCGGTCTCTCCAACGCCCTGCTGGCCAGCCGGCTGAACGCCAAGGTCGTTTTGGTCACCAGCGGGGCGCTTCGTCACCCGGTTGACGAACTGGTCTTGAACAAGGTCTTCTTCGAACAGCACGGGGTGGAACTTCTCGGCGTCATCATCAACAAGGTGTCGCCAGCCAACGCGGAAGTGATCCGCAAGCACACCCGGAAAGTGCTCGAACGACTGGGGATCACCCTGCTAGGCGCTGTGCCCAGGATTCGCAAGATCGATACGCCAACAATGATCGAGATCCGCGGAGATCTGGAGGCCCAGGTCTTTTCGGGACGTCAGAACCTCTCCAACAGGCACCGACGAGCGCTCGTGGGAGCGATGACGGCCCAGGAGGCGTTCGGACGTCTGGCCAAGATGCCAGCCGACAACCTGTTGATCACGGCAGGTGACCGGACCGACCTGGTCATTGCCGCCCTCGTCCTGCACCAACGTCGAGCTATCCAGGAGCCACACTCCAGTTTGTTCAGCGGCATCATCTTGACCGGCGGAATTGCCCCGCACGAGAATATCCGCCCGTTATTGCGCGAGTCGGATATACCCGTTCTTCTGGTGGACAACGACAGCTACACCACGGCGTCCAGAATCAAGGAGATGATCGTGCCGATAGACCCCGCCGACCGAGGAAAGATCGAACGTATCAAGAGCGTCGTGCGGCGAAACGTGGACATCGAAAAGATCAGAGCAGAACTGGGAGTGACATGAGCAATATATCCGTTGCCGTCAATGGTGCCGCCGGGCGCATGGGGCAGCTGCTAGTCAGCCACATTCGCGAGGCGCCGGATCTCGAGCTCGTCGCAGCACTGGAATCATCCGGCCACCCCCGCCTGGGTGACGATACCGGCAGCGTCGTCGGCGTGCCCAAAATGGGCGTCCCGCTGACAGATTCTCTGGGCGAGAGACGACCACAGGTGGTGATCGACTTCTCTGTTCCAGAGTCGACCCGCCGCCTGGCTGCAACCTGCCGGGCCGCTCGGATTGGTCTGCTCGTCGGTACCACCGGATTGGCGGATGACGATCTCGACAACCTGCGAGCCGCTGCCCAACAGATTCCGATCATGGTCTCCCCCAATATGTCGGTCGGTGTCAATTTGCTGTTCAACCTGACGCAGCAGGTGGCCCACTGCCTCGGAACGGACTACGACATCGAGATTGTCGAGATGCACCACCGCCACAAGAAAGATGCACCCAGTGGCACCGCCTGCCGCTTGGCCGAGCGCGCTGCAGCGGGACTAGACCGGCCTCTCAATGATGTCGCAGTCTACGGGCGCTATGGTATCGGACCCGAGCGGCCTGCCGGGCAGATCGCCGTCCACACCGTTCGTGGCGGTGATGTCGCCGGCGACCATGTCGTGATCTTTGCCGGTGACGGAGAGCGTATCGAGTTGACACACCGCGCGAGCAACCGGCAAGTGTTCGTCTTGGGGGCTCTCCGGGCAGCACGCTGGCTATCGAGTCAGTCAGCGGGCTGGTACACGATGAACGAAGTCCTGGGCCTCTAGTCAGCAGGGGACGATCTTGCCCGACACGGATGCCGAGTTAGCGCTGCAGGCAAAGGCAGGCAATCAGGCGGCTCTCTCCGAGTTGCTCAAGCGATACCATGGCCCCCTTTTCGCCACTGCTATGCGCGCGATCTCCAATCGGGATGACGCACTAGACGTCCTTCAAGATGCATGCATTCGCATTCTGGGCTCGATCGGGACGCTTCATGACACCAAGCTGTTCTACCCCTGGGCCCGAAACATCGTTCGCAATCTGGCCCTCGACCGGCTTCGTGGCCGCAAACGTGTCCAGCAGAAGAGAGAACACATCGTCGCCCGTGAAGCGGCACGGGTCAGCGGATCCGACAATGCAGAGCTGCTCTACAATCAGGTGCTCCAGGCGATTCAGGAATTGCCTGACGAGTACCACGTGCCCCTGTTCTGTCGTTATCTGGAGGAAATCAGCTACCAGCAGATCGCCCTTCGCACCGGTCGCTCGGTGGATTCGATCCGCGGATTGCTCTATCGAGGGACCCGGATGCTGCGTGACTCCTTGAATAAATATTTCGAAAACCAGGATTGAGGCGTGCATTTCGCTTTCACCAGGCGTCCTTGCTGGCGATGCGAAAATTCTTTGGAACCAGTACCGGTTGGATCGTCTACCAGGAAGTTGTCGCTGCAATTCGCACACTCCCGCAGGAATACCAACTTCCGATGTTCTGGCGCTATGTAGAACGAAAGTCCTACAGCGACATCGCGGTGAAGACCAAGATCCCGCGTGATGTGGTCCGCCTGATGCTCTTTCAGGGTACCCGCCTACTTAAGACTCAGCTGGGCCCCCATATCAGGGGAGAGGTGTGATGGAGAGACCAATGGAACATCCCGAGTTTGCCGAGAAGCTGCTGGCATATGCCGACGGGGAACTGGCACCTGATGATGCAGAGCAACTCAAGCAGCATCTGGACCAGTGCCCGGCCTGCCAAAAAGAGCTGGCCGATATCAGGCAGACCGCCAGCTTCCTGCAGGAGTCGCTCAGACCCGCGAGACTTTCAGCCGGGGAACGGGCACGCCTGATCGCCGTCCAAGCTCCTCGAATATCCCTCACCGCGGTCCCTCACTGGCTGCGATCCACTGGCTTTGTCAAAGCAATTGCCGCCTGCCTGATGCTCAACGTATTGGCACTGCTGTACTTCCAGAACTACACCGCGGACCCCCAATACACCACCGTCGTCTCCAGCGGATGGCTGCTGGCCGACAGCCCAGGCAGCGTGACCCTGCTGGTGCGCAACGGGACCACGGACACTCCGATCTCAGGCACTACGGTCGCGCTCAAGCTGGTCGACAAGTCCGGCAAGGCAACCGAACTGGGGGAATACAAAAGTGACGATCTCGGGATGGTCCGCGCCAACTTCAGCGTGCCTGATCTGGCGGTGGGTCGATATCAGCTGAAGGTCGATGCCGCTTCATGGTCCGGTCGGGACAGACTCTCACAACGCATCACCGTCGAGCGAGACGTCCAGCTGCTGGTCAGTGCCGACAAGCCGCTGTATCAGCCTGGACAGACGATCCGGGTCAAGGCCTTGACCCGGCGCATGCCGAGCTTCAAGCCAATCGGCAGTCAACCGCTGGTCTTTACGCTGATCGACCCTCGCGGCAACAAAGTGTTCAAGCAGACCCGAAAATCGAGCGCGTTCGGTATTGCCGCCGTCGATATCCAGCTAGCCGACCAGCTTCAGCTCGGCCGGTACCGTATTCAGGTGAATGCGAAAGGCCAGGACAAGGGACAGGTCGAACGCGTGGTGACGGTCAAGCGTTACGTCGTGCCACCCTTCAAGATCGAGATCAAGCCTGCTGGTGAGCAATCGTATGCGCTTTTGGGGCAGACGATCCGGCTACGCATCAGCGCCCGCTACCATTTTGGCAAACCGGTCTCCGGCGGCACGCTGAAATTGGCGTACGCGGATCGAATCCAGCGCCTGAAGACGAAACTTCCAGAGCGGATCACTCTCGATCCCGACGGTCAGGCCTCCGTCGAGATCCCCCTGGAGCAATCCAACAGCCACCTTGGCAGGGCTGCCTCGAGCCGGCGCCTGCTCAGAATCCCGATCACCGCGACCGTCATCGACCAGGCTCAGCATGCCGAGCGGCAGCCTTATGAGCTGTTGATTGCCCGAACCCCGATCCTGATCGACGCGATCCCCTCGGGCGGCTACCGGCTGGCCCGTGCGGGCAAGCAGAACCTGCTGATCTCGACGATACGGCCCGACGGCACGCCGGTGGCCTGCGTCATCAAGATCGGCCGTCTGTCCGCCAGGACCGGTCCCATGGGATTGACCAGGGTCTCGG
>CAZANL010000420.1:0-4883 GCA_964486115.1 uncultured Planctomycetota bacterium | reverse complement strand
TGCCCTGATGGCGGGAGTCAACTAACCAAGTCTCCGAAGAACCCGGGGCGCCTCAAACATCGTGTAGGACCACAATGTTCTGGTGGTCAAGTTGGGCAGCCAGCCTCGCCTCGCGAAGCAGCCTTAGAGCATCCGGAGCGTCAGGATCCAGGCCGTGAAGCCTTTTGAGGGCAACACATCGGTCCAGAAGGTTATCTTGCGCCTTGAACACCGTTCCCATTGCACCCCTCCCCAGGGGGGCAATGAGACGATACCGTTGTGCAAACTCCGGTTCTTGATCCTGTGCAGCCATGCCAGCCGAATCAACAAGACACTCACGCCTTATCGGCGGTACAGGTGGACTTGCTACGTTAGCGTCCGCCTAACCTCCGCTTATTTGCGCGATAGGCTCCAACCTTGCCACCCCGACTCCAACGTGCCGCGTGATACATGTAACTGTCTGGATCGTTGTACATCATCTTATGATCCGGACTGTTCCCCCCACCCGGTCCGCCGACCCGGTTGAGGATCATGTAGAACACGGCATCGGCGTGGGCCAAGGCCGAGAGCATCTCGTCGATGATCTGGGTCAAGGTCTCGATGGTCAGCGCGGCTTTCGCACCGGTGCAGCGGTCCTTGATCTGCTGCGAGAGCATGAACATCACGCCGAACGGGGTGTCTCCCTTGAGCTGCGGGTAAGAGGTGAACCCCCGCCGCAGCAGGCCGATGAGGACCTTGCCGTCGTCCGCTTCGATGATGCTGAAGATCCCCTTGACCAGGCGCTGGACGTAGCCGCGGTCGGGATCGATGAGGCGCCCCACAAACTGCATGATCTCGCCCATCGACACGTTGTCGGCCTGGGTCTGAAGCATCATGCCGACGACCATCAGCAGGCTACCGAACAGGTTCTGCGAGGGGTTCTCGTGCGGCGTGAGGAAGTAGACCAGAGCGTCATCGAACAGCTTGCGGTTCTCGTTGTTGCAGTAGTACTCGAGGAACTCCACCATATCGACGAACGCCCGCTCGCCGAACGACTCGCCTAGTTCCCGCTGGTCCTTCTCGAGGTCCTGAATGCGCTTGACGGGATCCCGCTCGAGATCCTGAGCCGCCACACTGAGGAACCGCGAGAGCAGCGGCACGATGAACTTGTTGCCGACGGTGTCGAAGTCGTCAGAGGGATCGTCGGGGGTGTCCGCGTCGTGGTGCTCGACACCGAGGAAGATATCGATCCCCTTGTCGATCAGGTTGTTGAGCGCCTCCTCACCGGGCGTGCCGGCCAGCTGCTTGCTCAGCCGCTTCATCGGATCCATCAGCAGGTAGACCTTGGCCGGCCGCTCCTCGCCGAAGATATTGATCACCGGGGTATCGTGATTCAGCAGGTCACCCAGGAAGTCGACGACCACGTCGGCGACCACCTCGTCGGTGCCCGGAATGGTGATCGTGTTGCTCAAGCTGAGCAGATCGAAGACGACCTCGAGCGCGCCGCTCTCGAGCATCTCGATGACGCCCTCCTCGCCCGGACGAACATTATCTTCGTAGGTCGGGCTCATCACGATCAGCAGATCGATGAACAGCTGCAGCTGTCCGTTGTCCTTGAACGCCTTCATCAGCGGAATAAGCGCATCCATCGCCCCGGTGGTGGTCAGCTCCTTGAGGGCGACCACATGCCCCTTGAGGCCGGCGCAGATCAGATCGCCGATGCCCCCGCCCTCACCAATGGTGACCAGCAGGTCATTGACCAGACCGGCGGTGGCCGGGGTCAGCTCGGCCAGCATCTCGTGATGCACGTAAGCCAGCGACTTGTTGAGCACGGGGATCTTGCAGGCGTTGGTGGTCTTGACCAGCTTGACCAGCCGGTGAAAGCAGCTGCGGTTGTCGATTTCCGCGCCGAAGCTGTCCACGTAGAAGGCCGGCTTGCTGCGGTCGACCTCGATCGAGCGTTCCTCGTCGATCAGGTTGCCGTCGCCGTTGTCGCCGCGGACCATCTTGCGATACTTGAACATCGCAGCCAGCTGCTGGGGCAGCAACTTGGCGCAGTCGCCCAGGCGGGTGATCACGTCGACCACCACGCGTCCGGTCGAGCTGCCCTGGACCGGCGTCTTGAACAGCTGATCCAGCATCCGGAGGTTCTGGGTCAGCAGTTCGCTGTCGCCTTCATCCTCGTCGTTGACTGTCCCTCCGAAATTGCCGGGGGCTCCGATGCCCGGACCGCCACCCAACAGGCCGCCACCCGCCGGGCCGTCACCCGACTCCTCGTCCTTGCCCTTGACCAGCGCGACCAGCCGCAGAACCTTGGCCAGCAGCGCCTCACCCAGCTCGGGATCGGTCTGAAGCGTCATCGCCAGGCCGTCCAGGAGCTTCGGGGCCTGCGTGTACTTGAAGATCTCCAGCTGGCCATACTGCATCTCGGCCAGCGGGTTGGTCGGGCTGTAGCCGTTGCCCACCTTCTCGCCCAGCGCGCACTTGAGAAAGGTGCTCAGCTCGGAGTGCAGGTCGGCCTTGACCGCCTCCCCCAGGCTGCGCATCAGCACGGCCAGGACCGTCTTGTTCATCTCGATCGTCGGCCGCAGGGTGTGCCCGCTGGTCGCTGGAGCGCGACGGCCAACCAACCGGCCCATGATGTCCTCGGCGTAGGTGTGGGTGCCGTTGTGCAGCAGCTTGCCGATCTTGTTCAGGCCGTCAGCCGTGAATCCGTTGACCGCCAGGATCAACTCGGCCGGCCACTCGACGCCGTCCAGCAGCCCGCCCAAGAAGCCACCCAGTTCGCCGGTGTAGTCGGTGTTGGGCAGCGGCTGGTCGCCCACCCCACCCATGTCCCAGCTCACCTCATCGTCGCCATCAGCCGACGCGCCGTCGCTGGCCTCGCCGTCTGCCGGCTGGTCGCCGTAGTTGGTGTAGGCCTCCTCCTTGGTCACCGTCTCCGTCAGCAGGGAGCCATCGTCATTCAGCCGCGGGATGGTCACCGAGGGGCCGGCCGACACACCGTCCAGCTCGCGCAGCAGTTCACGCGCCAGCGAACGGCGGGACTCCTTGGCCTCCTCGGTCTCGGGCTCCTGCATCTCCTTGCCCATCTTCATCAGCGATGAGCTGGCGAAACGAAGCAGCCCGTTGATCATCCGGCCGTCGTCGGCATTGATCAGCTGGGCGAACGCATTGATCAGCTTGTCGATCTCGGGGTAGCTCAGCAGCTGCCCGATCATCTTCATGCTCAGCGAGGCGCTGACGGGGCTCGGACCGTTCGAGACGCAGCAGACCGCCTTCATCACCTTCTGGTCGCACTTGAGGATGTTGAGCACCGACTTGACGTCGTTGATCGTGCCCGGAAGGGTGCCGTTGTCGATCAGCGGATAGAGCTTCTCGATCATCGCCGGGATCTGCTTGGGATTGAGCGGACCCATCAGGGCGTTGACCGCGTCGATCACCAGGTTGCGGTTGCGCCGGTAGACGGCCCCCTGGCAAGCGCCAGAGTGCTTGGCCAGGCACATGTAGACCCCGCGGCCCATGTCGAAGTTGCCCGAGCGGATCTGCTGCAACACGACCTTGCGTGTGGCGGCAGGAACGCTGTCTTCGTCGCAGCCGACGACCATCGTCAGCGACGCAAGCAGGGCGAATATCGAGATGCGGCAGAGCCGCTTTGACTTTTGCAGAAGGCTGTCATATCGCATAGGTCATTATTAATAGCAAATCCAGTGCCACCCGATCCGAAAATTACTTTGCACCATAAAGTCTTGGGGCTAAGCTGGATACGGAAGTCGCCATCCGTCAGCCGGCCTGTTCCCCCCGTGTAGAATCGTAACGCTGTTACACAGTGCAACGGGGCCGCAAAGCGTGATAAAATCTGCCCATGGAGATGATCTTCCCCGACCTGGCGGCGGACATCGCCACAAAGCTGGCGATCCTCATCCTGGCCCTCTCGTTTCACGAATTCGCCCACGCGATCAGCGCCCACCGGGCCGGTGACGACACCGCCAAGCTGGATGGGCGGGTGACGCTCAACCCGCTGAAGCACATCGAGTTGTTCAACACCGTGGTGCTTCCTGGAGTCCTGCTGGCGATGACCCGGGGGCAGTGGATCATCGGCGGAGCCAAGCCGACCCCGGTCAACGAGGCCAGGCTCAGCAGCGTGCAGAGCCTTCTGGTGACCATGGCCGGCCCGGCGTCGAACGTGCTGTTCGGCGGAGTGGCGTTCGCTGTGCTGCTCGGGCTGGCACCCTTCGTCGCCTTCGGCTCGCTACCCTATCTGCTGCTGACGACGACGATCTACATCAACGCGCTGCTGGTGCTGTTCAACATGTTGCCGATCCCCGGCCTGGACGGGGCCGAGCTGGTGCGCTTCGTCCTGCCCCAACCGCTCAAGCGGGCCTGGGAAGCGATGGGGCGCTACGGATTTGGCATGGTGATCATGATCGCGCTGATGGTCGCTATCTGGTATCACTATCTAGACATCTCAGCGTTCATCAATCTGCTAGACGCGGTCAACACGTTCGTCCAGGATACGTTCCTCTCGATCAAATGAGCTTCAAGGTCAACCTCGACCACTTCAACGGCCCGCTGGACCTGCTGCTCTACCTGATTCGCCGCGACGAGATCGACATCTACGACATACCGGTGGCGCACATCACGCGCGAGTACCTCAAGATGATCGAGGGCATCGAGGAGCTCAACATCCGCCACGCAGGGGACTTCCTGGTGATGGCCTCGACACTGATGGAGATCAAGTCGAACCTGATGCTGCCCCGCGTGCAGAGCCGACGCGGGAAATCCGCGGAAGAGGAGGACCCTCGTCGAGAGCTGCTCCGGCAACTGCTGGCCTACCGACGGTACAAGGAGGCGGCGACCCGCCTCGACACGATGGAGCAGAACCAGTCGCAGCGCCGATTCCATCCGTTCGACCCCTCCGAAGT
>CAZANL010000419.1:0-4897 GCA_964486115.1 uncultured Planctomycetota bacterium | reverse complement strand
CCGAAGACCCGTCCGAGGAGGCGGCCTTCGCCGAGCTGTCCAAGCAGCTGCAGGTCAGACAGATGCGGACATTGCTGCTGTGCAAGCCCAGCACGGATGGTCTGGCACGGATCGTAAAGTTTCTCGAGACCTATCCTACCTCGGCGCATGGCGCCAAGGTGCGCTATCTGAAGGCCTATAGTTTTTGGGGGTTGAGACGTTACCAGGAGGCTGCTGTGGCCTACCAGGAGTTCCTTACCGCACACCCCGACGAGAAGCAGGCCTCCCTTGCGCGGGTCCGCATGGTCCAGGCGCTGCTGCGGAGCGATCAGGCGAACAAGGCCTTGAAGGCGCTCGAGTCGGCTGACCTCAAGCGCCCAGGGATCCACTATCTCAAGGCTCAGGCGCTGTCCTTGCTGGGACGGCCCAAAGAGGCGGTGGCATGCATGCGTCAGAGCCCCTCTCTCGCTGCGCAGGCTGGGGGGCGCGGTGGTGCACGTCTTGCCGGGATGGCCCGTAACCAGCTGTGGCAGTTCGAACTGATCGGCAAGCCGCTGCCGGAATTCTCGGTCAAGGCGCATCGCTCGGGTCAACAGACTTCTCCGGCGACGCTCAAGGGCAAGGTGGTGTTGGTCGACTTCTGGGCCACCTGGTGCGGTCCGTGCGTGGCTGAGATGCCTTATCTGCTAGCGGCATACGAGAAGTACCAAGGGCAGGGGGTCGAGTTCTTCGGCGTCAGCATGGACAGCGACGCGGACCGACTGGACAAGATGCTGGCCGACCGGAAGATCGGCTGGCCGCAATACTACGATGGCAAGCGATGGAAGAACTCGCTGGCAGTGACCTACCAGGTTCGCCGGATCCCGTTCAACCTGCTCGTCGACGCGCAAGGCATCGTGCGTTACGTCAACCTGCTCGGCCCGGCTGTCGACCGATTGGTCGGTGAGCATGGCGCTGTGGTCCAGGTCGCCCGTCTGGCCTGTCCCTTTCTGTTTATCGAGTCGACCCTCGCGCCACGCAGCATATAGCTCGTCGGAGATACACGAATTGGCCCGGGAGGGGCACCCCGCCTTGTCCGGCAGTTGTAGAGCGCTAGCTCGAGTCCTGCACGGGTGAGGGTGGCGCAGGCCATGGCGCTTTACGAATAGAGCAGGACGTCACAGACGTAGATCGGAGAAACCGATGGAACCAATCATCACCGGGATGTCGGGCAACGAGCTGTACTGTCTATCGCTCAAGGGGTACACGCCTGGTGAGATCGTCGTGGGCAACAGTGTTCGCTCACTAGGCATCGGTGGTGCGATCGGCTCCTTCGGACGGACGCTCTCTGGGGGTGAGATCGTGCAGGTCACCCAGCTGATCTCGGAAGGCCGCCACATGGCGATCGAGAAGATGGAGCAGGAGGCCCGACAGCACGGCGCGGTGGGCGTGACCGGTGTGATCAGCGAGCTCAAGACTCTCTCGGGCTACACGGAGTTCATCTCGCAGGGCAGCGGGGTCTACGACGGTTCGGGTGGTCCGTTCTTTTCCACCGCGGCCTCCGGGGTCGAGATGTATTGCCATCTCGACGCAGGCTACCGACCGATCAAGTTCGTCATGGGCAATGTGGCGTATGCGATGGGTGTGGGACGCGGAGTGGTCGGCACGCTACGTCAGCTGGCTCAAGGGGAGGTGGTCGAGTTCTCGCAGATGTACAACGACATTCGTCACGTCGCCGTCGAGCGACTGCAGCAGGAGGCGGCAGAAGTCGGGGCGAATGCGGTTGTCGACATCAAGGTCAGCATCCAGCCGTACGGGCCCGGGACGGTGGAGTTGTTGCTGACCGGGACGGCGTCCAATCATCCCGAGCTGATGCAGGGCCACCTCGCGGCGGATCAGGTGGTGACCTCCGAGTTGAGCGGAGAGGAGTTGTGGAACCTGGCCTCGATGGGGTACGCCCCACTTCGATTGCTGATCGCCAGTTCCGTGTACTCGCTGGGGCTTTCAGCGGGCATTGGCACGCTGTTCCAGAGCATGTCGCGTGGGGAACTGCCGGAACTGACCAAGCTGATCTACAGCGCCAGGGAGAACTGTCTGGAGCTGATGAGGCAGGATGCCGAAAAGATCCGCGCGGACAAGGTGATCGGCAACCGGTTGCTGATCAAGGAGCTCAGCCCGGGTTTGATCGAGATCATGGCGACAGGCACCGCTGTCCAGAAACTGGAGGGGATGGGGCCCCAGTCGATGGTGCTCATTCCGCAGGCGGTGATCGTCGATCAGGATCTTCTGGGAGGATCACAGATCCGCCTGGCGGGGCAGCCCGCTCATCCAGGGCAGAGAGTGGCACTGACGCCGGGTGGCTGCCTGGCGGTGGGGTGCCTGATCGCGCTGGCCGTCGCGGGCCTTCTGGTCGCGCTGATTTTGCCCCTTCTCGCCGGCCCCTGAGTCGAGAGAGCCGCCAGCTGCGCGAGGCCCGGGTTCTGCGGTCCGTGTGGTCTCCGCCGCACCTGCGAACGCGGGGGACAGTGGTTCGCGCGTGGGAGAACGTTTTGCCACGCCAGCGACGTTACGATCCTACCCAACGCTGGTAATAAATTCTCACTCACCGGGACAAACAAAAGTCTCACCAGGTGCATCACGGGCCCGGCCATCAATGGCGAAATTCCGTAAGCTACTGCCATCAAACTGGATACGCCAGGCAGATCAGGATTTCCGCTCGTGGCGCGGGTCTTGCGTAACGGTCGTACCCGCTCAAGGCAGACCAACATCTGCAACGAAAGGAGGAGTCTATGAGGACTTCACTCTGGATTGTTTACGCTTTGCTCTTGATGAGCGCAGGGGTTTCTTCTTGGGCGTACGAAATCAATGGGAAATGGTCCGCTTCACGGGCTCCCGCGCCCTACAAGATCAACACGGACCGCATGCACGACGTCGACCTGGTACGCCAGGCCGCAGAGATCTGGGGCAAGCGACCGGCCAAGATCAACTTCTCGTTCGAGTACGCGGGTACCACGTCGTACTACGGGGCTGACCCGGACGATCAGTGCACCGTCTACATGGATCGTGGTGAGATGGGCTGGGGCACCCTGGGCCTGTGCTGGACCTGGTACAGCGGTGGCCGGATCGACGAGTTCGATATTGCGCTGAACGGCAAGATCGACTGGTCCGACAGACGCTTCCTCAATACGACCATTCACGAGTTCGGCCACGGTCTCGGCCTCGATCACTCCCGCGACTCGCGTGCTGTGATGAATGCCTCTGGTGGCAGCGGGGATTATCTGGGAGATCTGGCGCCGGACGATATCGCTGGTGCGGCCTACCTCTATCCCGCCCCCGGGCTCCCACTTCCCGCCATTCCGCGGATTGTCGGACCGGATGGTGCGACTCTGCCGACGCTTCGCCCGGCCCTGCACTGGAAGTCCGCCAAGAACGCGACGTCCTACGATGTCGCCGTGGACAAGGTGGACGAGTGGGGTGAGCAGACCAAGCTGTTACGTGTGACTGTGAAGGGGCTGCACTGGACCCCGGAGGATGAACTCGATGACGAGCAGGACTATCTCTGGTGGGTCCGGGGCGTCAACGAACACGGCAAGAGTGAATGGAACGATGGCGGCGCGTTTCGCATCGAGCGAAAGACTCCCGCTGAGCCGGTGCTGGTCGGCCCCGTCGATTCGACGGGCAAGTTGCGCCCCACCTTCCGCTGGAAGTCGGTCGAATCAGCCACGACTTACGAGCTGAAGCTCGAGCGGGTTGGCGAGTCCGGAAGCCTGATGCATGCCAGCGGCCTGACCGCTACGAGCCATACCGCGCCGGATCCACTCGAGCCAGAGGTTCGCTATCGGTGGTGGGTCCGTGGGGTCAACGAGGAGGGCAAGGGGCCCTGGGCCAAGGAGGAATTCCTGCTGACGGTCCTTCCCGGTGTGCCGCGTCCGCTCGATCCGAGCGGCGAGACCGACGAATCTCGGCCGAAGTTTCGCTGGTCTGAGGCGGCCAACGTCACGACCTACGACCTGCGAATTCATCGTGACGGAAAGGTAGCCCTCCTGGTGGAGGGCCTGACCAAGGAAAGTCATCGGCTCGACGACGCACTGACATACGGCGCCTATGAGTGGCAGATTCGCGGGCGGGGCGAGAGCGGTAGCGGAAGCTGGTCTGACCTGCTCCCGCTGGTGCTGCGTGCTGCGCCGCCGGGAGAGCCAGAAGCGATCTCGCCGCTGGGTTCGACCACCGAGAAGCAGCCGACTTTCCGCTGGTCTGCGGTGCCGGGAGCGACCCGCTACGAACTCTGGGTCAACCAGGTCGATGGCGAAAAGAAGGTCGTCTACTCGGACCAGATAACAAAGACCCACTACACCGCGCTCAAGCCGATTCCCGGAGGCGACTACGAGTGGTATGTGAGGGCGTACACGGGTGATACGCCGGGAGACTGGAGTGTCAGCGAGTTTTCACTGCCGACGCCGTCGGCGCCCAGGGCGATCGCACCGCTGGGGAAGATCTCGGAGCTTCGGCCGACCTTTTCCTGGGGTGCGGTACCCGGCGCGACGCACTACGAACTGTGGGTCAACGAGGCCAGCGGGGCGCGCAAGATAATCCATGACGGCAAGATCAGCGGGACCTCTTACACCTCCGCGGTCAGTCTCTCTTCGCTGAGGCGCTACCACTGGTGGGTCCGGGCCTGGGTGGGCGAGACGGCCGGCAAGTGGCGCTCCAGCGAGTTCAAGCTGCGCCTCTGGAGCAAATAGCGGTGTGCCTCGACTATCGGCTGGCGCTGGCCGGGCTGGCGCTGGCAGGGTTGTTGTGTCTGGGCGGCTCGCAATTTGGGCGGCTGGGTTCTCTGTCGGAGGACCCGGCTACGCCGCCACGGGCGGGGGAGGGGCGATCCGAACAGCTCGGTCGTCGACCGGCGCTTCCCCGAGCTGTCGGGCGGGGGCTTGCTGAG
>CAZANL010000418.1:0-4911 GCA_964486115.1 uncultured Planctomycetota bacterium | reverse complement strand
GTTGGTGATGGGGGTCCCTTTTTACGGTCGGGGCTGGAAAGGAGTCGGGGGGGGAGAGCACGGTCTGCGGTCCAGTCACTCGGGGGTCCCGATGGGCACCTGGGAGAACGGCATGTTCGACTACAAGGATCTCAAGGCCAACTACCTGGGCAGCGGTTATACACGCCACTGGCACGCCACCGCGAAGGTCCCCTGGCTCTACCATCCGGCGAAGAAGATCATGATCAGCTACGACGACACCACCTCGCTGGCTGCCAAGGCGGACTATGTGGTCAAGAACCGTCTGGGTGGGGTCATGGCCTGGGAACTGAGCTGCGATGACTCGGGGAACAGCCTGGTCAAGGCGATTTCCAAGATCCTGAAGGCTGGCGAGGGCGGAGACTCGGGTGGTACGGGGGGACCGGACCCCGAGAAGGAGAAGAGCCCGGAGCCTCCCAAGGAAGATCCCGAGAAGGAGGAGAGCCCGGAGCCTCCCGAGGGGGATCCCGAGAAGGAGGAGAGCCCGGAGCCTCCCAAGGAAGATCCCGAGAAGGAGGAGAGCCCGGAGCCTCCCGAGGAAGACCCCAAGAAGGAGGAGAGCCCGGAGCCTCCCAAGTCCGGCAAGGCGGTCGAGATCGCGTTCGAGGAAACAGCCGCCTGGGGAGCCGGATTCAGTGGGCTGATCCGAGTCAAGAATCTGTCCAAGAAGCCGCTGGACGGTTGGAACTTCCAGTTCCGGTCTGCGTTCGAGATCAAATCGCTGTGGAACGCCCAGCTGAAGAAGGCGGGCACCCTGTATCAGGTCGGCCATCTCTCCTGGAATCGGGTCATCCCTGCCGGGGGCGAGGTCCTGGTCGGGTTCACGGCGTCCGGCACGTTCGAGGCCCCGTCAGAGGTGTCCATCAACGGCGGCGATGTGGACGTCAAGTCCCCCGAGCCCGAGAAGACGACCTGGGAGGGGAAGGATGTCACCGTCACCTTCAAGAAGGCGTCCGATTGGGGCACGGGCTACACCGCTCAGATGACGATCAGCAATCGGTCCAAGACCACGATCGCCGGCTGGGTTGTTCGATTCGAGATGGCATCCGCGATATCCTCGCTCTGGAACGGTGTCTGGTCGCATCAGGCTGCAAGTCATCAGGTCAAGGATGCCGGCTGGAACACCAAGATAGGCCCCGGCCAGACCATCACGGTCGGCTTTTGGGGGAGCTACGAGGATGAGTTCTCCGGTCCGACCCGGGTCACGTTGAACGGAAAATCGGTGGTTTTCGAAACCGACAGTCCGGTCAAGGGAGGGTCCCACACCAAGTAGGTTCCCAGCACTCATTTCATTCATACCTTTGTTGCCAGGCTCGGCCTGAGGATTCGGACCACCGAGAAGGAGAGCTCTATCCACTCACTGACGGGGCGGGCCTGGCAACCCCTCCCGCACGACGGGTGCCGATACAGGGGGCGAAGAAGCAGGCCCCCGTTCGAGTTGGTGATCCTCGGGCGCGCGGGTGAGCTGATATCGAGAGCTTGTCCGTGGAGCGTGCGTTCTGGTATCCTCACCGGGCCGGCTCGGGGCAGGGTACCACGCCCCCGCCCGCGCGTTTCGAACGATCCACCACTGCTCCACAAGATGATGATCATGCGACAGTGTATCCGGAGCACGCCCGTCTTCTTTCACGCCAGGCCTCTCGAAGGAGGGGCGCAAGTCCGGGATAGCGAGAAGCTGCCCGCGGCCGCACAGGCGGAGGCTCCCGGGTCGGAGCGGCCCTTGTCGGATGGCCCGGTGCACTCCGAGCGGGGGTTGCCCAGTCTGGGCGGAGGTTGCCAGCCGCAGTGGCGTGGATCGGGTTCGGTGGGTTGGCTGCGGGGCTGGCCGGGAGGCCCGGTGTTCGGGTGAAGCGACTCATCGGGAGAACGTATCTGTGGTTGCTCGGCTGGCGCTGCGAAGGTGAGCTGCCGACGGCTGACAAGTACGTGGTGATCGCGGCCCCCCACACCAGTAACTGGGACATGCCGGCGATGATCGCCTTCGCCTGGGCTTTCGGGATGCCCAGCATGACCTGGATGGGCAAGGACAGCCTGTTCCGCTTTCCGCTCAAGACACTGCTGACCTGGCTCGGCGGTTTACCTATCGAACGCAGTGAATCCCACAATCTCGTCGAGTCCCTGGCCGAGGAGTTCGGCCGGCGGGATCAGATGGTCCTCGCCATTCCCCCTTCCGGCACGCGGGGCAGGCGGGACTACTGGAAGTCCGGCTTTTACTTCATTGCACGGGCGGCCGGGGTGCCGATTGCGATGTCCTTTCTGGACTACTCACAGAAGCGGGGTGGGTTTGGTCCGACACTCGTACCGGGGGAGGATCTGCAGGCGGACATGGACCTGGTTCGAGCATTCTATCAGGGAAAGATCGGCCGCTACCCGGACAAGATGAGCACGATCCGGCTGCGTGCCGAGACCGGCGAGACCGCCTGAACGTCCACTCGATCGAGTCGGTCATCGGGCTCCCATCGTCCAGTGCCCGGTCTGGAACTTGGCGCCACTGGGGCCGGCCGACCTCCTACTTGGACTTCTTCCGCTGGCGGGCCGCCTGAGAGCGCTTGAGGCGCAAGAGGAAATCATACAGCACCAGCTCCTGTGCTCGAGCGGCTGAGCGCAGGAAGCGGTTGGCATGCATGTGCAGATAGCTGCCGGCCAGGTCGGGCAAGGTGGTGGTGAGTTGTCCCGCACTGGCCGCCTCCGCCAGCTTCGCGGCGATCGGGGCCAGCACCACGGAGCGGTGGTCCAGCACCTCGATACCCGGCCCCAGCGGATGGCCGGCGGCCAGCGCGCCGGGATCGAACAGCTCCTCCAGGGCCTTGCGCTCCTGGCGAAAGCGCTTGCCCAGCATGTGGTCGAGGCCGATCTGCTTGGCCTGGAACTCCTCTCCGAAGGCGCCGCGTATCCGCTCCAGTGTGGCCAGCTGGGTCTCGGCGTCGAGTCCCAGATCGTCCAGTAGCCGGGCCATTCCCAGCAGCGTCAGGCGCCAGCGGGCATCCAGCCCTGTATCTCCCTCGAGCATCGTCAGGATCTCGGCGATCGCTTCGCTGTCAGCCCAGAATATTTTCTCGGAGAGCGTCATCCCGACCGGCCCGCCATAGCGGCGGATCTCCCGCTCGTAGGTGTCCAGCTGGACGCGCCACAGCCGCCCGTCCGCCAGCGGCTCGTCCATCGCTGCGAACAGCTGCTGCTGCAAGTGGAGCAGCGCCTGCGGTTCTCCGCGCAACCGGACCCGAAGGTGGAAGTCCGGGTCGCCGTAGCGGATGAAGAACCACTCGCGGCACTGACCCTCGGCCATGGCGTCTCTGACCAGCGGCAGGATCTGCTCGCTGAGCAGCTGATCGACGGTGGCGCTGCCGGTATAGAACTTGGCGTAGAGCCAGTTGGAGCCGGGCGCCAGCCTGAGTGGGATGGGCGCCAGCTCCCTGGCGGAGGCGTCGACAGGCACCCTGCTGCGCTGATCTGTTGGTTTGCTAAAGAAGGGCACAACCAGTTCGTGCACGAAGCGCCCTTCCGGCCCCTCGGCACAAAGCTGATCTTCGGCGGGAAACTGCTCCTTGAGCTTGAACGCGCCCCGCTTCTTGACCGTCGCGAGCAGGGTCTCGACACTCAGCACGTTCTCCAGATCGACCGGCAGCTGATTGTCCCCGTCGGCCAGCAGCACCCGACGCGGGAGGCCGCGCTCGGTGCGCCATGCGTGCAGCGCGGCAAACCGCTCGCCGCCGCGGGCGTCCCGCACCGGCTGCAGTTCGCTGGCCAGGACATTCCAGCAGGCCACCGCAAAGACCAGGCGTCCGCTGGTCACCCGAGGCAGGAAGGGCTGCCCGTCCAGCGGCCCCCAGCTCCAGGCCAGGCCCAGACCGGCAGGCTGCTCCTGCATCATGCAGAGGAACTTGTAGACCCCGACATTTCGGGGGTGAACGATGTTGTGCGCGCTCGTCAGGCGTGGGCGGATCTCCTTGCCCAGCCGGCGGGAGCGCAGCACCACGCGTCCGGCCTGGAGCGAGACGAGCAGGTCGTCGACCGGGATGCACTGCTCCGGTGGCGCGCCCGACCGCCCGAGAAACGGGATCTCGTACTGCCGCAGCACCGGGCGGGCCAGGATATTGCCGATCCGGCCTTCGGGCAGGTGAACCACCTCCGCGTAGACCACGTCCGGCTCCTGGGCTTCCTCCCGAGCCGCGAGCTGTAGCACCTGCTGCTCCAGCAGCGGATCGGCATGGCAGAACCGCCCCAGCAGATTGGCTCCGCTGGGGCCCATCGCGCCCGAGAACAGCAGCTGGAACTGCCCGGCGTCGATGGCCGAGGAGGAGGCGGCCACCAGGGTGCCCATCACCGAGAACGAGCCACACAGCCTGACCGGCGGCCACCGGGTCATCCGTTGCATGTCGTCTTCCGAGAGCTCCAGCACCTGCTGTCCCCCGACGAGGGTCTCCGTCAGTCGGCGCAGCAGGTGGTCGCGGGCCGGTCCCCATGACACGCTCTGGTCGGCCGGGGCTCCGCCGAAGATCAGGCCTTCGAGCAGCGGTGAGGCTTCGGCTGTCGGGGCCCCCGAGCGGTGGAAACCGATGCCCACCTCCTCGTCCAGCACCTCGGTCATCGGCACCTCGCGCTCTTCGTAGCGGGTGTTGAAGGCCTGGCGGAAACGGGACAGCGTGTCGTGTGGCGCTCCCCCGAGGAGCCCCTGGAGAATCGAGACCCCTCGCGCCAGCTCCGCTACCGGCTCGGGCCCCAGCACTGCATGGGTCGCCGGCTTGGCCATGTCGACCTGGAACAGGCGGGAGATCTCGACCTTGACCGGCAGCGGTTCGAGCAGCGCCCCCACATCGCGGTAGGCCTCCGGCGGTGCGCCGAGGCCGTCCGCGTCGATCCGGGCAATCCGCTCGCGGGCGGTCAGCTTGCCTT
>CAZANL010000417.1:0-4913 GCA_964486115.1 uncultured Planctomycetota bacterium | reverse complement strand
GCGACAAGATTGCCGGCCACGTCCACGTTCTCCAGTGGCGCCCCGATCCGAACTATCGGGGCATCGGAATCCTCGAGCTCATGCCGTTCTCGTTTGCCCCCGATGAGGGGGTTGAGGACGAGCCGGTTGCCCGGGTTCCGTCGGGCATGCAGTCAGGGGCAGGGGAGGGGACTACCATAGTGGCCCGGTTCGAGCCGTCGCCGTAGATCACAACCACGATCGCTGGAACATGGCCATGCCCGCAGAACCTCGGCCTGCGGACCGGCGCGGTTGTGCGCAATCCTTGACACTTATCCAAATCTGGCTATACTTACGCACATGGATGATCGTGCCGAAAAGACAGAGCAGATACTGGAACTCGCTCGCAACTCAGGAGTTGTGACTACCGCCGAGGTGGGTTCTCACGGGATTCACCATGAGTACCTGCGCCGGATGTGCGCCAGCGGGGAACTTGTCCGCGTGGGTCGCGGGCTGTACAGCCTGCCAGACGCCGACGCGACAGCTCACCACGGCCTCGTGCAGGCGGCAAGGGCGGTTCCCAAGGGAGTGATCTGCCTACTTTCCGCCCTGCGCTTCCACGAAATCGGAACGCAGGTCCCCCACGAAGTCTGGATCGCTCTTGATCGAAGGGCCGCTCGCCCCCAGGCCGAACACCCCAAGATGCGGATCGTTCGTTTTTCAGGCGAGGCCCTCTCCGAGGGCGTCGATGAGCACACCATCGAAGGCGTGCCGGTCAGAATCTACGGGCCCGCCAAGACAGTGGCTGACTGCTTCAAGTACCGCAACAAGATCGGGATCGACGTTGCGCTTGAGGCGCTCCGCGACGTTCTGAGCAGCCGGATCTGCTCCACCGATGATCTGTGGAAGTACGCCAAGGTCTGCCGGGTGACAAGGACCATCCGTCCGTACATGGAAGCAATCGTATGACCAAAGGCAAGCCATCGAACGTCGCCGCATCTGTTCGCCAGAGGCTTCTGAACATCATCCGTGAAACCGGAGACGACGCGAACTTCGTCTGGTCACGCTACGCAACGGAGAGGCTCTTGTACCGGCTCTCGGTCTCCGAACATGCAGGGTAATTCATCCTCAAGGGAGCCATGCTCTTCATGGCCTGGACCGGTCAATCGTACCGGCCAACAGCCGACATGGACTTCCTTGGCCACGGCGAAGACTCGAGTGAGAGGCTCGCGGAGTTGTTCCGCGACGTGGACGAGCCAGAGCGGCTGATTGGCCCCGTGGTAAATCCGCTTTACAGTCCAGCGGCTACACTTCGTAAGCCAGCTTTACACTGCCCCACCCAGGCAGACGGCGTCTGCGACACAACTTCTTGCTGGACCTGGCCCCTGCCAGAATGCTCGCACCGTGGCACGCCAGTTGCGTCTCAGGGTTCACTGGCAGCGAGACATGCGCTGACAGACAGAGCGTCATTCCAGAGACTCCGACGTTCCCAACAGCCGTGAGCCGTCAGCTCACAACGAAGGGGCCCCAGCCGGGCTCCAGATGGTACCCGCAGCAGGAGCAAACAATGGAGCCCAGCCTGATAGTGGCAAGCGACCCCGGCCTTCCGATCATTGGACTGAAGGAGGGGATCAACGGAATCGGCCGTGCCGCAGGCAATGACGTGCTGATCGAGGGTCCCAGCATTGCCAAGGCACACTGTCAGCTGGCGTGGCGCGCCGGACAGCTGACCCTGATCCGGACAGCGGGGAACGAGACGCGGGTCAATGGCAAGCAGGCCCCCAATCACCCGCTCGAAAGCGACTGCATCCTGGCACATGGAGACATCATCGCTGTCGGTGAAGTTCATGAACTGATCGTCCAGCTTCCCGTAGACGAGACACCACCTGATTCGTTCCGCTTGGTCCTGGACAGTGGCCTGGTTCTCCCGATTCCCGAAGGGACCAGCACTCTCGGTCGCTCATCACGTGCCACGATCCGCTTGCCTGACCCGACGGTCTCACGTTGTCACGCCCGGTTGCTGCGAAAAGAGGGTCGGGTCACCCTGACCCATGGCTCAGGCAAGAACCCCCTGCGCGTCAACGGCGAGGAGATCGTGCAACGCGAACTCCACGACGGAGACCGGCTGAGCTTTGGCGATCTGTCAGCTCGATTTCATGCACCGAGCCACCTCGCGGTAGAGGACGTGCCACCTCCCAGGTCGGCGATCCTCGAATCCGCGCTCACCGAGAGAGCCGGACAGCCCCACTGGGTCTTGCGAAGGACAGGGGCAATGCTCTTGTTCGCTGGAGTGGCGGGACTCTGCGTTCTCGGCTACGCATGGAAGCGGCAATCCGCCGTCGCACGACCGCTTGCGTCCTCTGTGAGCAAACCGGGCCAGCCCGCCCCACCCGAGGATCAGGGCCAGCGAGCAGCCGACGTTCTCAACTCGCACCTCGACAAGCTGGCCCTGGAGCTAGACAGCGAGGAACTCGAATCTGCGACACACATGGTCACCGCCCTGACTCTAGCGGCTGAGTGGAAACAGCTGGCCGCCGCCTCTGACCCGCGGATGGCGACGATCCGCCAGCGCCTGGCTGCACTACGCCAGCGCCTGGCCGCCCGCACCCTCGTCCTGCGAGCATCCAAACAACCAGCGCCCGAGGTTGACCCGGCCGCCCGGCAGCGCCTCGCCCTCGAGAAACAGCACAAGCGCGAAAAAGAACGACAAGAGAAGTTGGAGACCCAACGCAAGGCAAGGCGCACCATCCGTCCACTGGAGCTCTGGGTTCAGCGGATAGAGCTACAGGCCTCCCGGCAGGAGCTCGACGATGCCAGTCAGGCCCTGGCAGAGCTAGAGCAGAGGCTTGCCCGCCTGCCCAGGGAACTGCGCTCGCACGCGGATTCCGTGCGGGCCGGGATCGCCCGCGTGAAGCAGCGAATCGCCGAGCAGCAGCGTCTCTCAGCCCAGACCACCCAGCTCAAGCTGATCGATAAACCATACATCCGGTCACAGATGCTGATCCAGTCCCTCCAGCTACTGGTCCGAGCCCATGCCTATCAAGAGGCAAAGAAGAAGCTGGCCGAGACCAAGAAGCTGGCCACACAGCTCGAGGCCATGCCTGGCGGAAAGGTCTACGCCAAGAGAGTGCGCACGCAGCTTGACAGCCTCGAACAGCAGATCACCAAGGCTACCCGGCCACTCGCACCAGCCGAAATCAAGCGAGCGATCCACGCGGGTCGCACGTGGCTGGCCAGCCAGCTACAGGCGCACGGGAATTGGACCAATGCTGGCGCCCGTTCTCGCGGTCGGCTGGGAGTCAACGCACTCGCCGTCTTAGCCCTGCTCAAGGCCGGCATGCCTGCCAGCTCACCGACGATCCGTCGCGGCCTTGCCGGGATCCGAAAGCAGATCACTGGCAGGGTAGCCGTCTACGATGCCGCACTGGCCTGCATGATGCTCCACGCACTCAGCGAGGCAAAGGCCCCAAAGAACACCCGCCTGCGGAGGTCCACTCGCAAGGTCCGGCGTAGGCGATCGTGGCTCACGAGCTCTGAAAGGGGCTGGCTGCGCGCGCTTGCGACCCGGATCGCGGTCTCACACAACGGCGATGGCGCATGGGGTTACCAGCTCCGCGTCCCCGGAGGCTCGAGCTCGAAGGCCGAAAGGCGCGCTATCCTGTACAGAGCTCGCACCACGAACTACGACCACTCCAATACCCAGTATGCGATCCTCGGCCTACGGGCCGCCGAGATGTGCGGGATCAAGGTCGGCACAGCAATCTGGCGCAAGATCCTCGAGCACTTCCTCGGCCGCCAGCTGCCCTCTCCCGCCGATGACAAGCGGCCCTGGAAGGCCAAGATCCAGGGTGGGGGCAAGCGCTTGCGTAGCCCTGCGGTCGAAGTCAGCGGGGACCAGCCGCGAGGGTGGACCTACCGCGAGGGGTTCCGCATGCCAGTCAGAATCCGCAGTAGTTCCCAGGTCGCAATGACCTGTGCGGGACTGGCGAGCGTCATCATCGCCCTCGAGCAACTCGAGTATCACCGAAAGGCTAAGGTCGCCGACCGTACGCGCTCCAGGCGTGCCTTCGGCGACGGGATCTCCTGGCTCCAGACCCACTGGTTCTGTCGGGCGGGAGGGCAGCTCCCCGGGTCCATGGTCGACGGATACCTGCTCTACAGCATAGAGCGCGTCGGAGTGCTGGCCAGGATCCGCAGCATCGGCAAGGTCGACTGGTACCAGTGGGGTGCCAGGGTATTGCTGACTAGCCGGCTGCAAAGCGGCAAGTGGAAGGGTCGGTGGGGTGATGTCGTAGGTACGTCCTTCGCCCTGCTGTTCCTCAAGAAGGCAACCCTGCCAGCGGAGGTCGAGATCACCAAGCACCACAAGGAAGAGCGGCCGCGCTGAGAGAAGACCTGAAGGACATTGCGGGACGGACCGGGACGACCGACTCAGAGACGGGGCGATCCTTGACGGGCGCCGTCCCGTCTCTGTTACTGGTCTCATGACGATACGCAATCTAGTCTCTTGTCCTTCACGGACTGCGTTTGCTTCTTCAGCCATTCGCGATTGATCTCCCTTGTCAGGACCATACCTTCAACTTTCCAGGTGAAGTCGGGCACCTTCATGATCAACGGATGGGGGTCTGACACGTTTGGAACCCCGTCCCCGTCTACGTCCTTGTCGAGTTGAGCGGTAGCGACGGCTGACGTGAGAAGGAGGAGCCTGTAAAATGGAGGTTGGTGGTGGGAGTCTAGCTGCTGCATAGCTCCTGAAACTGCTTCATCGGCGCGCTGTTTCGCAGCATGCGACGTAACTGACTCTCGGTAGTGTCCTGTGAATCTACCCCGTGAAGTAGCGTGTCCTTGACGTCTTGTGGCAACCGCAGTAGCCCAAGGATCTGCGTCACTCTGGACCGGCATATGCCCTCCTCGCTGGCGATGAGGGCGTGTGTCAGTGACGGGTCCTCATTCAG
>CAZANL010000416.1:0-4913 GCA_964486115.1 uncultured Planctomycetota bacterium | reverse complement strand
TTCAGCCCCACCCGCCTCGAGGCCCTCGGGGCGCTCGGTAACGTTTCGCAGCACCAGCACGGGCTTGCCCAGGGCGGGGCCCTCCTCCTGCACGCCGCCCGAGTCGGTCAGGATCAGGTGGCTGTGGGACATCAGCTGGACGAAGGTCGCGTAGTCCAGCGAATCGGTCAGGCGTACGCGAGGGGTGTCGGAGAGCAGCCTGCGCACGCGCCCGCCAGCATCGGGGTGGGGGTGGACCGAGAAAACCACCTGCAGCCCGGCATGCGCCGCGACGAGTTCTTCGACTGCGCGGGCGACCGACTCGATCGGTGCGCCGCGGCTTTCCCGGCGGTGGGCCGTCACGAGTAAGCATGGTGCATCGGGGTCATCCAGGGGTAGCGTGTCTCTGGGGGCGTGCGTCAGCACCCATTGCAGCGAGTCGATGACGGTGTTGCCGGTGACATGCACTGTTTCGGGTGCGATGCCGCAGCTCAGCAGGTTGTCGCGTGCGCCGTCGGTGGGAGCGAAGTGTAGCGTGGCCAGCTGGGCGATCAGCGCGCGATTCAACTCTTCAGGAAAGGGCTGTCTTCGGTCTGCGGTTCGTAATCCCGCTTCGACGTGGGCGATGGGGATTTGACGGTAGCCGGCCGCCAGAGCTCCAGCAAGGGCGGTGGTCGTGTCTCCTTGAACGATCACCCTGTCTGGCTTTACGGTGGCGAGGATCGGGTCCAGGGCAGTCAGTAGGCGTGCGGTCAGGTCGGCGGGCCGCTGGTTGGCTCGCATCAGGTCCAGGTCGTGATCTGGCTGGATGGCGAACAACTGCAGGACCTGGTCCATCAACTCCCGGTGCTGCGCACTGGCAATCACGCAGCAATCGAATCGGTCTCGAGCCTCGTAGATGACAGGGGCCAGCTTGATCGCTTCGGGGCGCGTGCCGAGGATGAACGCCAGCCGGGTCACTGTGCGGGGCCGGGCGGGGCGGGCTCTCCCTGGTCCTCCAGCGAAGTTCGGATCACGCGCATCTGCGCGCGAAGCTGCGCAAAACGCTGTGTTGCAGGCCGGGCCTTGAGGTAGACGCGCAGACACTGCAGAGCCTTTTCATTGTTCGCGACCTGATAGTAAGCCCCAGCCATAGGCACCAGTACCTCGTCGTCGTTTGGCCGAAGCCGACGATAGTAGAGGAACTCGCGGATCGCTTCCTGGTACTGCAGGGTGTCGAGGAAGGTGATTGCCAGGTTGTAGCGGTAGTCCGCCGAGCCGGGCGAGTGTTCAATGGCATTCCGGTAACACTCCTCGGCTCGGAACAGCTCCCCCGTCTTGCGGTGGACGTTGCCGAGGTTGTTCCAGGCCTTGGGATAGTCCGGAGCGATCTGGACCGCTTCTTCGAGGCACTGCTTACAGGCGTCCAGTTCACCGAGCTGCTCGTGCGCCAGTGCGAGGAAGGTCAGCGCCCGATAGTTCTGCGAGTCGAAGCGGAGCGCTCCATTCCATAAATCGACGCACTTGCGGTATTCGCGAGCTTGGAAGTGCTTCAGCCCGATCTCGTAGAGAGTGCCGAGCTTATGGTCTGAGGCTTCGTTCTCCTGTTTACTCACGTGCCTGCCTCGAAGGGAGATTGCTTGCAGTGTAGCACCCGCTCAAGGCGGGGTTCAACAGCCTTCCAGGCGGGCCAGGACGCGCTCGACAATCGAGGTCACGATTGGCTCCGTGCGGTTGGCCGTTGAAATGATCGCTTCGACGTCGGCGGGTTCGAGGGCATCCGGGAAGCACTCATCGGTGATGATCGAGAAGCCGAGCACACGCAGGCCGGCGTGCACGGCGACGATCACCTCCGGCACGGTCGACATGCCAACCACGTCCGCACCGATGATTCGCAGGAAGCGGTATTCGGCTCGCGTTTCGAGATTGGGTCCACTGACAGCGACATAGACCCCCCGGTGGGTCTTGACGCCCATCTCCAGCGCAACAGACTCTGCCAGGTCGATCAATGCCTCGCAGTAGGGCTCGCACATATCTGGCCAGCGAGGACCCAGGCTATCGTCGTTGGGCCCGATCAACGGGTTGACCCCCATCAGATTGATGTGGTCCTCCATGATCATGATGTCCCCTTGACGGTACTGGGGGTTCATTCCTCCACAGGCATTCGAGACCAGCAGGGTGTGGGCCCCCAGTGACCTGGCCAGGCGAACCGGAAAGGTGATCTGTTCTTGTGTGTAGCCCTCGTAGACATGCCAGCGCCCCTGGAAGGTGATGACCGTTCGCCCGGAGATCTTACCGATAACGAGATTCCCGGCGTGCCCTTCGGCCGTGGACGCGGCCAGATGGGGGACATCGTCGTACGGAATGACCACCGCCTCCTCGACCTGTTCGGCCAGCCCTCCCAGTCCCGTTCCGAGGATGATGCCCACCTCCGGTACGATCGCGGAGTGTTCGCGAATCGCGGCGGTCGCTTCGTCGATGCGTTCCTTGAGTCCCACAGGTCTTATCCCTCCGTGCGTTCTAGCTGCACCATGTCCAATACCTTCGCCAGCGTCTCGAACGACATCTCCTCGATGGCGATCAGCTTGTTGCGACTGGTCTGTCCCGACATCAGGGTCAGGTCGGAACGACTGATCCCCAGCACCTTGGCCAGGAAACGGATCAGCGCCTTGTTCGCTCGTCCCTCCTCGGGCGGGGGCGTCACGGCCACCTTCAATCGGCCGGCGTGCTCCCCGTCGATCGATTGCCGAGATGCGCCGGGCTGCACGCGTACGGGCAAGAGCAGGCAGTCTTTCTCGTGCCGAATGGAGATCACCGGGATCGAAAGGATAACAGACACCTCCCGTGTTGCACGGCCTGGCTTGAATTAACGGTGAGCGTCGCGGAAGTCGATGAGCAGGCGGTTCAGCCGTCGGCAGAATTCGCGGCGATCGAATGTCATTGCGTGCGCTCGGAGGCTCTCAGGCCTGAAGGCAGACTCGTCGAAGCGGCATAGCAGCTCGGTCAACTCGTCGGTGTTGTCGAAGAACAGTCCCGTGGGTTCGACGCCCGGCTGGGCAGGCACCACGGTTTCGAGTGCCCCTCCGCGCCCGAGTGCGAGAACAGGCCGGCCGGATGCCATTGCCTCGAGCGGGACGATGCCGAAGTCCTCTTCGCCGGGAAACACCAGGGCGCGGCAGCGTGCCAACCAGCCGGCCACCTCTTCGGTGCGCACCTGTCCCAGGAAACGGATCGTTGGTCCCGCCAGGCTCTCCAGGCGGGCTCGGTCGGAGCCTTCTCCGATGATCACCAGCGGAGCCTTGAGTCGGTTGCAGGCGGTGACTGCCCGGTCGATGCGCTTGTAGGAACGCAGGCGGCTGACCACCAGATAATAATTCTCCGGTGTGTCGATGCGAAAGCGTTCGCAGTCGCAGGGGGGTGAGAGGACAGCGTCTGCACTTCGACGATAGATTCGTTTGATGCGCCGGGCTACGTTCTGGCTGTTGGCGATGATCCGGTTGACCCGCCGGTTGGCGTCCAGGTCCCAAACGCGCAGCCACCCCAGGATGGGAGCCAGGGCATAGCGCAGCACGGTGGGGATTTTGGTGTGCTCGAAGTACTCACGGGGTTGCCAGGCAAATCGCATCGGCGAGTGGATGTAGGCCACGTGGCAGGTGTCTGAGCGAGTCCTGACGCCCTGGCCGAAAGCGGAACTGCTCGAAAGCACGACATCATACGGTCGCAAGTCGAGCATCCCGAAAGCCAGAGGATAGAACGGCAGGGCCAGCTTCGACCAGCTGCGGAAGATCGGCAAGCGCTGCAGGAATGAGGTTCGTACCGCCCAGTCGGCCCAGCTGGCCGGTAGCCGTTCAGGCGCGAACAGGGAGGTGTAGATCGGTGCGTCGGGGTAGTGCGAATGGATCGCTTCGATGACCCGTTCGGCTCCGCCGAGTTGATTCAGGTAGTCGTGAACGATCGCCAGGCGCAAGCGACACCAAGCAGCCCCTCGGGGCCTTGTCTGGCAGTGGGTGCGAATCGGGCGTGTTCCAGGTCGCCGATCGTCATCGGCTCATTTCCTTTGCGGCCTCGATGAATTCGCCCACCACCTCTTTCTCCGACATGGGGGTTTCGTTCATCCGCAGGGCGATGCCCTTGTATTCCAGGAACTGGTCACCTTTTTTCTTCCTCTGTTTGGAGGTCAGGGGGCTGGTGATGCCGATGGTCTTTAGTTTTGCTTGCAACTGGCTGAGGCTCCTGATGCTCCGAAAGGAGCTGATGGCCTTGATCTTGTTGGAGTCATTCACCTTGGCTCTGAGCCAGTCCCTGCAGTCAGCCCGGACCTCTTGCCGGTAACCGAAGATCTCGAGATACCGTTTCCGCAACCTCTCGGATACGACGAGTGCTTCGGCGACGATGCGGCGCTCTTCGTTACTGAGTTTTCTCTCCGGCAGAGGTACGGCTAAATACGTCTTCCTGATATCGCGAGCTTTCACCGTTCGCTGCCACTCGCGGGCAACATGCTGCTCGATGGCCTGTCGGTGCTTCTTCGCGTGACTCAGTAGGTCGGAGTCCGCACCCCGGGTGGCGACTCGAATTTCGAGCACCGCGATCTGGCGGCGGGCCCAGCGGAACTGCCCAAAGATGTTGGCCGCGGCGATGGATGCGGCGACGATGCGGTGCGAGGGTTTTTGTGAGTCGCCGGCCAGCCAGTCGAGGATCGTGTTGCGGGGAAACTCCGCGAGTGCCAGGCCAACCGTCGTAGTGGCGGAGAACTGGCCGTACTTGGTTCTGAAGCCGAATTTCCAGCTGCCGCGGGAACTCAACAGTGAAACGATATGACCGTTGGAGGCGTAGCCCTTGTGGAGAGCGGCCAGCTTCGGCGGCAACTGATAGGGGATCTTCTGGCCGAAGACGTCTCGTCGATCTTCGAAGAGCATCTTCAGCTGCTTCAGATCCGCGGCGTAGCCGTCGTACAA
>CAZANL010000415.1:2338-4943 GCA_964486115.1 uncultured Planctomycetota bacterium | reverse complement strand
AAGGTAAGACCCTCAGCGGGAACGCTGAAGGTCTGGGTGTATGAGTATTCCTTCGTCTGGTCTCGCGATTCTGGCGTCCCTTCACCGACCCAGATACCCAGCTTGACCTTGACCAGCCGGGGTAGGACCTTCTGGTTGGTGAAGATCGTGATCCAGCTCTCCCCGTCGTGGTAGGAGACCCGGAAGTTGAAGATCCCGTCGTAGAGCGGAATCAGCTCTCCGCCACGGGTCGGTTTGGAGTCTGTGTAGAATCCCTCCCGACGGTACAACCGCTGGTAAGCGTGTCCGGGGATCGGTCGGACCTGATAGCCGACCTCGGTCGGCTGACTGGCAACCTCACCCATCTCGATGCTGGATGGGGTGAGCGAGATGAAATCGAACCTATCTGCCCCCCCCCCCTCCTGCCCGACGAACCCATCTTCGACGTCCCGATACAGATAAGCCGCCGCCAGATCCCGCGCAATCTGGTTGAAGATCGCGGTGGAAACACGCCCGGCCCGGTTCGAGGCTTCGATCGCGCCCCTGGCATCGAGGGCAGTGGTGAGTACGCCGAAGACCATCAGCACGACCAGAGCGCCGATCGTCATCGCCAGCATCACCTCGATCAGCGTCAACCCCTTTCGCCAACGCTGCATCATTCCTCGCCCCCCTCGCCCTCGCCGCCCTCGCCCTCGCCGCCCTCGCCCGGCTCATGTGGGAAGCTGTAGCTGACGATCTCCAGCCGGGTCGTGCCGTCGGGCGAGGAGACCGTCAGTGTGCTCTTGCGCATCTGAATCTCCTTGACCATCTCGACGTCGGTGCCAGCCTCCTCGGATGACGGCGTCTTCCATCGCTCCTCGGCGGAGACGAAGCTGAAGGTGTATCCGGCATGGAGATCGGAAAAGCCGCCAGAAGCGCTCTCCTCCTGGGACAACACCAGCTGGTGCAGCTTATCCTGGGCCAGCTGGGAGAGCAGGCGAAGTTGGTCCGCCTCGCCACCCATCCGGATCGCTTCGGTCTGGATCAGCAGCAAAGTGACGACGGCCACTGCCATGATGGCTACCGCCAGCATCACCTCGATCAAGGTAAATCCGCGGCTGCTCATTCGGAATCCCTCACCACCGCCGGCCAGGTAATCGCCTCGTCGTGATAGTTGATTGTCCCCGTCAGCGCGTGAACCTGAATCGAATAGACCAGCCCGCCCTCCCCCTCCAGGTGTAAGATGTGGGCCGTCACATTGCCTGTCGGCTGGCACGAGATCGTCACCACACCTGCGGTCTTCACCTCGCTGGCCGACAACAGGACCGAGGTGATCTTGACCTTGTCCGACAACGCAACACCCAGCCCGAGTGGATGGTAGTTGGTCTGCGAATTGCCGCTCTGCTCCTGATTACCCGGCACCAAAACCCGCACCTTGCCCGCGCCAAGATCCACTTCCAGCTTGGTCTCCTGCCCCCGCAGCACCGCCTCGCGCTTGGCCAGCGCTATGGTGGCTCCCAGCCGCCGCGCCGCGCTTGCCAGCCGGCTAGAGGGAAGGGCTCCGTCCAGGCCGACATACACGACCGAGACCGCCAAGGAGACGATCACCAGCACGAGCAACAACTCGATCAAGCTAAATCCGCGAGGGCGCCGCATGCTACTGGAAATCCTCCAGATTGTTGGACGTGATGTCAGCGTTCTCGCCCGAACCACCACTGGCGCCGTCTGCACCGCGGCAGATCACCACGTAGCCGTCGCTGGTCTTTTCGAACTTGTATCCATTGCCCCAGGGATCCTTCGGGATCGACTTGAGGTAGTACTTGTTGTTGTTCTTGGAATCCGCCTTGGTCAGCTCGTCGAGCCCCCCCGGATACTTGCCATGATACGTGTGGTACAACCCGATCGCGGTCTGGAACGAGGCGATCTGGGTCGCCGCGGCACTTTGACGAGCCCTGATTGTCGAGCCGCTGAAGTTCACCAGCACGATCGCCGCCAGAATCCCGAGGATCGTTACGACGACCATCAACTCGACCAAGCTGAATCCACGCCTTTTTCGGTCGCTACGCATCTTCAATGCCCTCTCTGGTTGCTCTCATATCTGGCTGGCCTTGAGGATCGGCAGCACGATAGAGAGTACGATAAATCCGACCACCACTGCCAGACAGACGATCATGATCGGCTCAAGCAGTGACAGCACCTTCTGCGTGGTCAGCTCGATTTCCTCGTCGTAGCTGTCGGCAATCTTGCCCAGCATGTCTTCCAGCTGACCGGTCTGCTCGCCGATCGCGATCATATACCCGACCGTGGCCGGAAACACACCACTGTTCTTCAGCGGCGTCGAGATGTCTGCGCCTTCCATGATCTTGTCGTGCACGACATCCAATGTCCTGGCCAAGACTCGGTTGTCCATCACTCGACGCGTGATGCGCAAGCTCTCCGTCACCTGCAGCCCACTAGCCAGCAGCGTGGCGAATGTCTTGGCGAACCGGCTGATGGCGTGCTTGCGGAACAACTCGCCGAGAATCGGCAGGCGCAGCTTCAACCCGTCGATGGCGAAGGCGCCTTTTTCGGTCTGCCGAACCGACTGATAGATCGCGATGAGACCCACCACTCCGGCCAGCAATAGAAACCAGTAGCCGGAAACAAA